>JAYSZC010000344.1:0-12483 GCA_043738235.1 Lewinellaceae bacterium
ATCATTGGCCGCTTTTTGTATTCCCGGGCGTATCATTTCTGTTGTTCCTGTATGCCTGGCAGTTGAAATGCACGGCCATCATGGGCAATTTTCTGGTGTCGGTACTCTGCGGCGTTGTACCCATTATTATGATATTTCCGGAGGAGCGACCTATATGGCTCACTTCTTTTATTCAACCGGAAGCCATGCAGAACGCGGTCAGTTCCGTTTGGTTGTATGGGCTATTTGCTTTTATGACCAACCTGCTACGCGAACAAATAAAGGACCTGGAAGATTTTACGGGCGATTCCCAATGTGGCTGTGCCACGCTGGCGGTATTGAAAGGGCCTCGTTTTGCCAAGAAACCTGCCGGATTTACGGGCTTGACTCTGAGTATTTTGATTGGTTTCCTGTTGTTTTTCTGGCAGCAAACAAATGCTCCCGACTGGCAAATTGTTGCGGGCGGTTTATTGCTCTTGTTGCCTGCCATCATTTCCACCTTGATTATCTGGAATGCAAAAGGGAAAAGCGATTTCTCCCGCGCCAGTTTGCTGGTGAAAATTCTGATGATTGCCGGGTTGTTTTTGTTGTTGCGTTCCTGGCCTGACGACCTCGGTAGCCTGGTAGAAACGGACTGGGTACTGTATTAAAACACCTGATTTTGATACGCTTTTTTCCGGAAGCGCGTATAAAACACTTAGATGGAATGTCATTCCTGATACAAGCGGGCGTTTTTTTTACTTTTTTTACTAAAAACGTGAAAATCAATGCCGATAATTGCCCCAAGTATTCGTTTTTCGCTTGCAGAATTTTAACCTTGCACCATGAAAAATAGCATTTTATGAATTCTAAATCTCTTGTATTCATCGCCTTTGCTGTATGGAGTGGTATTTGCTGGCGCTGGTATGTGTGCAATATCAAAGAAGCCTGTGCCGGAAGTGCCACTTCTATGGTAAGCAACGGGAATGACAGCGGTATAGAACCCGCTGAAGATACTGTTCAGACTTCTGATATACAGCCGCTGACACATTCGGATAACAGAACTGCCGCAGGGCGAAGCGCGCAACAACCAACCCAACCGGTATCTCCTTCCCGTATCAACGAGGTGCAGATGGAATTTGTTGAAGACCGCATGGTCATCTACTTTCCGTATAATTCAATTCGCAAGGAAGATAATATTTCCATCGACGATTACCTCAGCCGACTGGCATCGGAGCTGATATCCTCGGGCAGCAACGTTTCCATTACCGGTCATACGGACTTCGTGGGCGACTCAAAATTCAATAACCAGTTCGGATTGCAACGGGCAAACAGTATCCGGGCCATCCTGATTAAAAAAGGCGTACCCAAAAGCCACATAAAAACACGGTCTTTTGGAGAATCTAAGGCAATTGCCACCAACGACACTCCCTGGGGACGGTATCAGAACCGCCGGGTAGAAATTCGTGTAAACAATTGATAATCATCTAAATAACCCACCTTATCATGTACGAACAAGATATACGCCTCGGTCCCGGAACGGGCACTTTTACACAGCATACGTTTGAAATACTGATTATGCTGTTCGGCGCTTTCCTGCTGGGACTCTGGCTTGGCTGGATCCTCTGGAACCGGTATAAGCAGGAATTGGAAAAACTGCGACTCGACAATCAAAGTCTGAAAATTACTTCAGACACCCTGATGGCCGACTTGTCCGCTTTAAAAATGAAATTCAGCGCTCTGGAAACCGACAATAGTAATTTATCGACCCAGGTAGTGAGCCTGAATCGCAACAACACCAACTTGCGCGACCGGATTTCACAACTGGAAGCGGAATTGCTGGAAACAAATTCCCGCAACAGGCAGGTCGAAACAGAACTGGGCCTTACTTATAACCCGGATACCTTCGTTTCGGACGATGTGCCTCTGGAAGTGGTGGAACAGGAGACCCCGGAAACACCCGCAGAACCGGATGTGGTAGCGCCGGTAACGACTATTAAAATGCCGGAAGAGGGCATGTCCATCGTTATTTCCGCAGGAACTACCCCGATTGGAGAAGTTATCATCCAGCAGGCTCCTGCTTCCAAACCGGAAGTATCCATAGAATTCCAGGAGAAAACGGAGGCGCCGGATACCCATACAAATGAAAGCCTGGGCGAACAATCTTCTATAAACGTGTTATCGGTTAGCGAACGGGATATTATAGCTATGGGCGCAGCAGGTATTCAGGATGACCTGACCATCGTAGAGGGTATCGGCCCGAAAATACAGATGTTGCTCAATCAATACGGCGTACACACCTACCGGCAACTCGCAGATACGCCCGTGGAACGACTTCGGGAAATACTTGCCAATGGCGGCCCGCAATTAGCGATGCATGATCCGGGCACCTGGCCTTCGCAGGCCAACCTGGCCGCCAACGATCAATGGGCTGCGCTGAAATCTATTCAGGGATTCCTGAAAGGAGGAAAGAAGCCGACTTAAACCCTCTTCTACAGGGTGGGGGTGCTGCATTGTACATTGTTAATTGGACATTGCAAAAAGAACTGAACTCAAAACCCTCTTCCACGTGGCGGCGGCGGTTGGCTGCTTGGCCCAATACTCGTTGGTACATCTTCCGGGCGGGTGTTGCCTGTTTCCAGTACGTTGCTGTCTAAAAAACGCCAGGCAATGCCAATACGGATCGCCCCGAAGGGTTGTGGGTGCGATGCGGTCTGGTAAAACACGTCCGATTTGTTCCAGAGTGTATTGAGATTTTCGTAGCGGAAGAAAAAGCGGAATGACTGGACTTTAAATGCTGCAAAAACGTCAATCCAGGGATAGGGTTTCTGCGTGAGCGTGTCCTGCAAATGAAATTGCCACGTCAGGGGCTGATAGGCATCCGGCCGGAATTCGCTGTTGATACGGAAATCCGCGCCGATGTTGAGCAGCATTTTTTTTCTGAATATTTTGCCGGAAAAATACAAACTGTTTTTGCTGAACCAATCGGGCATGCGCAGAATTTCAGCGCGGTTGCTTCTTTGTACGGCAAGCGTATTATCTAAATGGAAATTGCCCAGCCTGATGTTTTCACTCACCAGCAATTGTGCCACCTGGACGGCTGCGCCGGTTTGGGTGGCGAGGCTGTTTTGATCGTAGTAAATATAGTTATTCAGCAAATGGGTGCGGGCCGTCACTTCGAATCCAATCAAAGGCAGTGCGTAACTGCCTGAAATGGTGTTTTCCAGCGGTTTTTCAAAACTGTTGTTCCACAAAGGGCGCCGGCTCACGAATAGCCGGCGCGACAGCAAACCTGCCGGGTAGCGCTGGCTGAGCAGACTCGCTTTCAAAATACCGGCATTACCAAGCCCAAGAATGAGGTTGCCGCGCAATTGGTATTCACCGATATTTTCCAGGATACCCAGTGCCGCATCTGCTGTCAGCGCAAATCGCTCGGATGGCGTGATGCCGAACTGGCCGTTCAAAAACAGGTTGGAAAAAGCCGATTTTTCAGGTTCCTGCCGCAGACTGAAATAACTGTGGGAAATGCCCACTGCCAGCACGTCAGAAGGCCGACCCTGGGTTTTTGATTTGAATGTATTGACGGTCACTGTATTATCAATACGATCCAGCTCGATGTAATTGCGGACACCCCGCTTGTCAACCAGGAAATCACCGAAAAAGGCAGAATCGCTAGCAATACCTTCCGAGGCGTCTCCATCTGAAAATTTCCAGATCTGCGATCTCCAGGCGAAACTGTGGGTGGCGCGCAGCACCCTTTTTCCCAACGCTTCATCGCCGGCAAAACGCAGGTGTTGCGTGAGTTGCAGCGATTGGTCGCCGTGGCGGGTAAGCGCCTTGAGTTCCGGTAAATGAATGGCGGCATTGATCGGCCCGGTGAATTCTTCACCCCCAAACGCAGTGTCAGAAACAATGCCCCCATTGTCCTGCTGCCGGTTGACGTTTTTTGAAAAAATAAGAAAACCGTCGTACCGGCTACCGACAGGTATCCAGAGTCCCATCACCAGCGCATTGTGTTTGGCGCGCTGATAGCGGAATTGCCCCAGGTTGTTGATCGTCCGGTAATCCATCGAAAAATTGGCGCCCCCTGAAAAGGTGCGGGCCAGCCTGGCATTGAGCATGCCTTCAAACTGGGTGCGTCCCTGCGAAAAAAACACCTCGCTGAACGAACGGCTGTTGCGGTAAAAACGCAGGTCGCCCGGCTGCAGGTTGTACAGATCAAATACATGCGTCCCTACGTCGAAGCCAAGTCGCGCCGGCGTTTCAAAAAACAGCGGGCGTGCCGGTGTTCCCAGGTTGCCCAGCGTTCCCCAGTCGACCGGCATCCGGCGCGCAGGATCATAAAAACGGAAATCCCGTTCGGGCAGGGTATCGGAAGCAGGGTAGAAGCGTTCCGGTGCATGTGCGAAACTGAAAAGAAGGGGCGTGGTATCGACCACCGCCCGGGCGGTGGCACTGGCTGCAACCGGCTGCTGAGCCTGCATACACGTCGCAATACCGCAAAAAAGCAGCACGAAAACCCTTGAAACGAACTTAGACCAGATGGCTAAGGGTACATTCATAGCTCGTGTATTGATGGAGAAGCCTGATCGGTAATACTATGATTCAATGACAGCGGGGTTCATACCCATGGTAGAGAAACCGCCGTCATGAAACAGGTTTTGCATGGTTACAAAGCGTGTCAGATCACTAAACAAGGCAACGCAATAATTGGCGCAATCTTCAGCCGGAGCATTGCCGAGGGGAGACATTTTGTCGGCATAATTGTAGAATTCCTGAAAACCCTTAATGCCTTTCCCGGCGGTGGTCATGGTCGGCGATTGTGAAATCGTATTGACCCGCACATTTTTTGCGGTACCGTAATGATAGCCGAAACTGCGGGCGAAAGATTCCAGCAGCGCTTTTGACTCGGCCATTTCGGAATAATCGGGAAATACACGTTGTGCAGCGATATACGTGAGACCCACCACACTTCCCCAATCGCTGATGGCATCCATTTTCCACATGGTTTGCATCATTTTATGGAAGGAAATGGCGCTGACATCAAATGTTTTTTGCATCCACTCGTAGTTGAGGTCGGTGTAGGATTTGCCTTTGCGCACATTGACAGACATACCAATAGAGTGCAGGACAAAATCGACTTTACCACCGAAATGCTCCATACTTTTGGAAAAGAGGTTTTCCATGTCTTCTATGGAAGTAGCATCCGCAGCGAAAACGGGCGCGTTACATTTTTCGGCAAGGGTGTTGATTTCACCCATTCGCATGGCTACCGGCGCATTGGTAAGCACAATTTGTGCACCTTCTTCCACGCAGCGTTCTGCTACTTTCCATGCGATGCTCTGATTATCCAGCGCACCGAAGATAATTCCTTTTTTTCCAGCGAGAATATTGCTCATTGTGAGTGTTTTAGTTCAAAATTTAGCCCGCAAAGATAGAAAAGCCAATGAGTAAAGATAAAAAACTGTTTTTTAACTGCGTTTTAATCGCTGAATAGGCGCCGCTTTAGCGCTGCTTAATTGGAGGGCCTTCACCTTTGTCTCAAGTTCAGCGAGCAACAGTTCTACAACAAAAAACCGGATAAGACGCTTACAGGCAATTGGGACAAAGAACATCCCTGCTGAACAGATTGCCGGCAAAGCGTCACTCCAAAAATCAAATTAACCAATGATAGTCGAAGAAACCCTTGCCACCCCGTCCTCTTTCCGTTTTACCGGACGCACACTGGCAACAATGCACGAACTGCCCGCATCAGGCCCATGGCCATCCGATCTCACACAAGAACGTTTGATTCAAGTGGAGCAAGCCATTCATTTCCATTTTGAATGGCAGGTGTCTGGCGCGCTGGTGCCATTGCTTGACCGCGGATTCCGCTGGCGCATTCAGGTGTATTTTGAAAAATGGGGCGTTAGCGAGACTGCTGTCGCGCCTACTGCCATCGTTTCTTATATACCTGTAAGCGGCCACACTTACCGCGCCGTCATCAACCTGCCGGGCAATTCGCTGAGCGAAGGTGTGTACGACATGGTAGCCGTTCTGCGCCTGTACGATGCTTCCGGCAAGCCACTTCCTGTTGCCGGTTTTGAAGAATTAGGCAAATTCCAAGTGTACGAGCAAGCCTAATACTTTCGCAACCAGTTGATTGAAAAAACCGCCTTCATACCGATTTGTCGGCAGGAGGCGGTTTTTTTTCGTGTTTCGTATTTGGTGTTTGGTGTTTAGGGCGCTTCGCCTTCGGCAGTCGTTGGTATTTTGGCCAAATTTTCACAAAGGCCAAGGGCGAAGCGCTCGAAACACTATACACCAAACACTAGCCAAAGGCGAAGCGCCCCAAACACCATACACTATACACCAAACACCTCATAGCCATGCCAAACAACAATCAAAAAGACAAACGTACCAAAGACCAGATCATCCAGTTGCTGGATCGAGCAATGGAGCAGGAAGAACGCCTCGGCGAAAAAATAAGCGCCCTGGAAAATGAACTGGCAAGCTGCCGGAAAAAGGTTGATAATCCGATCCATGAATTTGCAGAGGAAGCGCTTGCTTCCAGCAAAATTTCCTTCCGCATCGACTATTACCGCACTTCCGAAAATGGCCCCCTCAAAGGTGTTATCGAACATTTGCCCAGCCGAACCAATAAATCGTTCGCCGGAGACGGTCTGCGCATTTTTTCCAGGTTTATGGCTAAATACCTGCCGGAATTTGAGCAGGTTCAGCAGGATAACAGCGCCGGAGTAGCCAAAAACAGCCAGCTGCCCGAAGTGCCGTCAGCCACAACACCTCCTCCGGTTCCCGCACAAGAAATACAACCAAGACGAAGTTTGGTGAACCGATTGATGTCGGAATTCAAACAGGCAGAAATGTAATAGTCAGGTTTGAGTGGGTTGAAGGTTTAGAATCTTCGCTTTTGGCGTTTGCACTGATCTTTCATTCAAAACCACTTTTCGTTGACTATAGACTCAATTGAATGACCTGATATTATTTTTCAGGGCATCCATATTCTGCTGCTTCGTGCTGATGCCCGTATGCCTGGCTGAGGAATGTCCGTGCCGGATATGCATTTCGCCTGTATGCCAGTTCATCCGACGTTCGTAGTCTGTGCATTGCGGACAACGCCAGATGACCCAATCGCCATCGCGGTGGCTGGTACAATGGTGAATGTCGGCGGGGAGACCTTTAAATGAGATAGAATCCATTACTTTAAGCGCTTGCGCACAATAACAAAACACTTGCTTTAACCCATACTTGAAGCTGGGATGAAGGCGCCTTTTTGCCATGTACAAATTAAAAAAATACGGTCTTGGAGCGCTGGTTTCAGGATTCTGTAAATGATATGTTGACCAAAACTACCTGAAAAACTCCGAAAGCGCAACAAGCCGAAGGATTAATTTTGAATATTTAAACATTCAAAACTTAACAGAGTTATAAATTTAACACTAACAGGGTATTTTATAAGATAAAAAAGGTTCACGTTTCATTCGAATGTCGCATAAATGACATAACCGAAAACAATACCTCAATGTCCACCAATAACCACAAAGTGTTGCTTTGCGGCAACCATGACGCTCTTTTCCAAACAATGCGGTTGAGTAGTACGGCGGCTATCGAGGTCGAACAGTATTCCGGACAACAGGACGCATTGCAATGGACTTCACTGCAGGAAATAAGTATGGTAGTAGTGCTCCATGCTCCACCACAGATAGATGGCCTGCCTATTGTGCGCAACTGGAAACGGGAAAGTCCGGACACCCCTGTAGTGGTCGCTACTTCCGATTATTCCGGCGCTACAACCAGGCTGCTCTTTAAATCCGGCGCTGTGGATGTACTGGAACTTCCAGCCGATCAGGATCGTATGCTTGCCTGTTTTGAGGCCTACCTGCCTCAATTCAGATCAAAACGCCCTGTATTCTCAAAAAAACATCATCTATCTGCAAAAATGCTGATGACTGCCGTGACACCCGGCATGTTGTTGGCCGGCGTGGGTCCGGCCATAACAGCACCGGACAACTTTCTTCCTGCACAACACCAGATGGAACAAGGCATCGAAGACAGCTCCGGCGGATTTGACATTTCTTTTTTCGGTAACCTGCAAATCCGGTTCCGGGGGCGCAAAATTGAGTTAACCAATCAGGCGAAACTCTTGTTTGCCTGCTTAGCCTATCACTATCCGAAAGCCCTTTCACGCGATTACTTAGCCAAAATTTTCTGGCCTGATAAATACGAAAATGCTCCGGAAAGCGCCCGAAGAAGCCTCAATGTCGAACTAGCGCATATACGCTCCGCATTCCAGGAACAGGCGGGGGTAGGACGCGATTTTATCCGCTTCGAGCAAAACGCCTATCGCTTGCAGAATGACTGGCAATTGCAATCAGATGTATTGATATTCAAGAATTTATACAAAAAAATTCAGGAGTGCCAGCGCCTGGGTACGGCTGTCCCGGAGGATATTCTCCAGGAATCTATTAAAATTTATTCGGCGAATTTTCTGGACGATTATGCCCCGGATTCCTATAACTGGATCGATGTGGAACGGCAACACCTGAGTTCTGTGTTTGAACAGATTGCCGATCTGCGCAGCGAACAACTTTGCCAAAAAGGCAATTTTTGGGAGGCAACTGCTGTGTGCAGTGATATTCTTTCCCGCGACTTTCGGATGGAAGCCATTCACCGCCGCGCCATGCAGTGTTATTCCAGCCTCGGTATGCTTCACAAAGTGGAAATGCAGTATAACCTCTGCTGCAAAATGATGGAACAGGAATTTCAGTCAAAACCTTCGCCGGAAACGATCCGTTTGTACGAAGATATAAAAAGAGGCGACAGTTGAGCATGCCCTGCATTCCGAACTTTTAAGGTCATTGTTTGCTTTATTGGAGCGCTTGCATTTACATTGGCGTCGATAAAACGAACTATGACTGAATTATTCTGGAAAAATGAACAGGGCCTGAAATTGTTTGCCGCGCACTGGCCAGTTAAAAGACCTGTTGCGGTGATCGCACTTGCACACGGGCAAGGCGAACACATCGGCAGGTATGCCCATGTAGCGGAGTGGTACAATGCCCATGACGTGGCAGTAGTTGGTTTCGACCAACAGGGCCATGGTCGCAGCGAAGGCATCCGCGGACATGTAAAAAACCTGGACGCCTTACTCGATGACATCGGCCTTCTATTGGAAAAAACGCAGGAATTGTATCCCGATACCCCGCTATTCCTGTACGGCCATTCCATGGGCGGCAACTTAGTACTCAATTATAGTCTGCAGCGAACCCCGGCATTAACCGGGCTTATCGCCACAAGTCCCTGGATTCAGTTGGCCTTTGAAGCACCGGTCATTAAAGTACTGGTTGGCAAGATGTTGCGCAGATTTTTGCCTACGCTGACTTTACCGACCAACGTGGCCGCGCATTTCATTTCCCAAGATAAAAAAGTGGTGGATGCCTATAAAAACGACCCGTTGGTGCACGATAAAATCAGCGCTGCCGCCGGTATCGCCTTGATGGAAGGCGCCGAATGGCTGAATACATACTCTGGCGTGGTAACCGTTCCGCTGCTGTTGTTGCACGGCACCGGCGATAAAATTATTTCATCTAAAGCTACCAAAGCCTTTTTCAGTCGCCTGGCTGGCGATGTCACCCACCACGAGTGGCCGGGGCTGTACCATGAATTGCACAATGAAAAAGAGCAAAAGGAGGTCTTCGAGTACACATTTAAATGGATGAAAACGCATCTTTAAAAAGTTATCAGTTATTAGTTATCAGTTATTAGTCTGGTAACTATTGGCCTTGTTAATAGAGTAGCCAAAGGTTACCAGACTAATAACTGATAACTAATAACGCATAACTACTTACAGCCCGTATTGCCGGATCACGTCCTCCGGCGGCCCGTCCCACTGATTGGGCGTATCGCCCATGTACCCGATGTCATCAATGCCGATTTTGCTCGACCAGAAACCGGAAGCGGTGAGGTTGCGCATCAGACTGAAAAACGCGATGCCCTGACTCATGCCACTTTTTTTACGATTCGGATAAGCAATTTCTTCCACGAGTGCAATACGTTGCGCTTCGGTGCAACTGATAAAATCCCGCTCATGGCGGCGTTTCATCATATTGTCCATCCAGGTGAGTCCGCCGCGCAGGGGCGTTTGTAATTCAGGTTTATCCTTGGCCATGAACTCGATAAAATCGGGTACGCCGGCATCGGTTGCGCTGCCGGAGCGGGCATCGCGCGGAATGATGATGTCGACCAGCACACTGATGGTTTTCATTTCGTGCTTGTTGAAAAATTGTTCCGCGAAGAGTTTCGCATCGCGGGCTTTTTCGTAGTCCGTGCGACCAAACTGCTCAAATTCCGGGTCTTTTTTCTTGTCTTCCGGCGCCCAAGCAGGATTCAGCATTGGATCCAGTATTTCGGAAGCTTTCACCTGCGGGTTAAGACCTACCAGTCCCAGGGAACTCAAACCGATGCTTTTTAGTACGTTGCGACGTTTCATGTGCTTTGAGTGTTTTGGTGTTTTAGTGTTTTGGTATTTTAGGCGGTAACGTTTGGCATTTCTAAGTTATTGATGAAGTCCTCAATCCCAACAGAAATGCCAAACATTACCGCCTAAAACACCAAAACACCCAATTAAAGATTTCCCGCTTTCCGCTCCTCCACGATATACCGGGAAGCGCGCATCGAAAGTGCCAGGATCGTCCAGGTGCAGTTTTTGTCGCCCTGCGAAACAAAAGGCGCGGCATCCACCACAAACAGATTTTTGACGTCATGCGCCTGTTGCCATTTATTGAGCGCAGACTTATTGACATCGTTGCCCATACGGATCGTGCCGACTTCGTGGATAATTTCGCCGGGTAGATTCAGACCGTATTCCTCTTCGGCGCCGGGTTTTTTGCCCATTGGAATGCCGCCGAGTTCCCGGATCACCTGTTCAAAAGTTTCGTGCATGTGTTTGGCTTGCAACCGCTCGTAATCCGACCATTTATAATGAAAACGTAGTACCGGAATACCAAACTTATCCACTTGTTCCGGGTCGATTTCACAGTAGTTGTCTTCCCTTGGAACGGCTTCCCCGCGACCTGCCATACCGATGTAAGCGCCGTAGAAGCGGCGATAATCATCCTTCAACGATGCGCCATAACCGCCGGCCTCCTGTTTGTTGCCAATTCGGTCGGGAAACATGCCATTGGTGTCTTCAATACCCCAGCCAAAACCGTAGGCGGGCATACCCATGCCGCCCCAGTATTCGATGTGGTAACCGCGCGGGAAATCGAGTTTTTTATTGTCGAGCCACCACGGCGAATACACGTGCATGCCTCCGGTTCCGTCTTCATTATATCGTTTGCGGTCGAACAGCGCAGGCACAATGCCCGCCCGGGAAGCGCCGGTGGAGTCGTGCAGGTATTTGCCCACCACGCCGGAAGAATTGGCCAGACCTTCGGGAAAACGCGCCGATTTTGAATTGAGCAGCAAACGCGATGACTCGCAAGCGCTCGCCGCAAGGATGACAATTTTGCCACGCACGGTTTTTTCCTCTAGCGTCTGCGTATCCACATACGAAACGCCGGTTGCCAGACCTGTTTTTGCATCTGTCAGCACTTCGCGAGCCATAGCGTAGTAAATCGTATCCATATTTTTGGTTTTGGATGCCGGTTTACAAAGGCAGGAAGAAGAGGAAAAATCTGCATACGCCACACAGGCGCGGTTGCATTGTTTGCAATAAAAACATACCCCACGTTCGTCGTTGATCGGCTTGGTCAGGATACTCAGCCGCGAAGGAATGGTGGTAACACCCAGGTTCTTATTGCTTTTCAACAACATCATTTCGTGCAAACGCGGCTTGGGTGCAGGCAGAAAGATAGAATCCGGGTCGTTGGGCAGGTTTTCATTTGTGCCGAATACCCCGATCAGGCGATCCACTTCGTCGTAAAACGGCGCCACATCTTCATAACCAATCGGCCAGTCGTCGCCCAATCCGTCGATGCTGCGGCGTTTGAAATCCTGCGGCCCGAAACGCAGGCTGATGCGGCCCCAATGGTTGGTACGTCCGCCGAGCATGCGCGAACGGAACCAGCGGAACTTGGTATCTCCTTTTGTGGTATACGGCTCGCCTTCAATATCCCAGCCGCCATAGGCCGCATCAAAATCGCCGAAAGGCCGGTAGCGGGTGCTCGCGCCGCGACGGGGCGACTGGTACGGCCATTTCAACTGGGTGATGTACTTCGGATCAGCAGGATCGTAATGCTGTCCCGCTTCCAGCAGGCATACTTTGGCGCCTGCTTTGGTCAGTTCGTAGGCTGCCATGCCGCCGCCTGCGCCGGAGCCGATAATAATGACATCGTAAACGTCGGGGGCTTCTTTAATCTGAAAATCGGACATGTATTGCGAGGTGGGTATTTGAAGCGCTAAGGAACGTGTCAAATTGTAAAAAAACAAGTGCGGGCTGGGATTTTTCCCGACTTAGATTAAATGGAACACGGATTTAACGGATTAGACACGGATTTTTTCCACTCTACGACGGGGAAAATCCGT
>JAYSZC010000345.1:0-4564 GCA_043738235.1 Lewinellaceae bacterium
CAACCTGAATATGACCGGACAGGCTACTGCGACGGATATTTGTACGCCTTCGGGTATAACGCCGGTTTTCTCTGACAACCTCAGCGGCATGGGCGTTTGTGGCGGCACGATCCTGCGCAACTGGACGGCCACAGATAACTGCGATAATGCGACGTCCTGCGCGCAAACAATCACGGTAGTGGATGCCACGGCGCCGGTCATCAGTTGCCCGGGCACTGTTTCTGTAAATTGCGGGCAGCAAAACAACCTGAATATAACCGGGCAGGCTAACTCAACGGACAATTGCGCGGGGACGGTTTCACAGAGCTTCACCGACACGCCGCCTACTTTCACGGCTTGTTCCGGCAGTATTCAGCGCAGGTGGATTGCTACAGATGCGGCAGGCAATACAGCTAGTTGTATGCAACAAATCAACGTGTCGGATCAGACGGCCCCGGTATTTACCTTTTGCCCGCCGCACATTACGGTGTCTTGCGGGCAACAGAACAACCTGAATATTACCGGTATGGCTACGGCGATGGATGCCTGCAACAGCGCTTCGGCGCCTGCTTTTACCAATAACACCAGCGGTTTTAACAATTGCCAGGGCGTCATCGTCCGCACTTTTACAACAACAGATGCCTGCAACAACACGGCCACTTGCCAGCAAAATATTACGGTCATCGATGAATCTTGCCCGTTTTCACCCTTTTTTGCTATTGGAAATGCCTTTTGTAATGATTGCAACGGGAGCATCAGCACTACCGTGAGTCCGGGTGGTTCCTATACCTATCAGTGGTCAAATGGAGCGACCGGCGCAAATCTTTCCGGACTTTGTCCGGGTGAAATGACTGTTACCGTCACCAACCAGAGCAGCCAATGCTCCGATATTTACAATGTTAGCATAGAAAATGTACAATTCCAGATAACGTTGTCCATTGTGAGTATCCAGCCGCCTACCTCACCCTCGGCAACCAACGGGCGCGTCACCTTACAGGTTTCCGCCTCCGGGTTTATACCGCCGTTGCTGGTTTTTGTAAACGGGAATCCGGTTGGTTCGGCCAATACTGCAACGTTTTTGGTGACAAATATGCCCGTTGGCACCTATCAAATCCGGGTGGTGAACAATGGCGGGGAGGGCTGTATTTCCAATACGGTGGTCGTAGTAATGTCTCCGCAAGCGCCGCCGCCGGTTGTGCCGGAGTTCAGTTTTGAATCCGTGGCGCTAAACCTTCCCCTTGCGGTTATGGGCGCGGAGCAACCCATCGGAATCCCTGTTTTGTCCCAATACGTCTGGAATCAATCGCTGGGCATGGCAGCGGGTTTTCCCTTGGGTACATCCTGGCAACTGCGGCTGGGATTAGTCCGGCAGTCGGGCTGGCGGCAAACCCTGACAGGAAGTGCTTTGTCTGTCTCGGCTTGGAACACAACGGGCCCCGTAGTCGCGGAGCGGCAGTCGCTGAGCCTGCGACGCAATTTTCAGATCCGGCCAAAGGTGTTGATTTTTCAGGAAAACACGGTGGCGCGCGCGGTATTCCGGATAAGCGATCCGTGGTTGCAGCCCGCGCCTGTTTCACAGAGTTCAGCACACTGGCAGTCGGGTATTGGCGGAGGCTTCCGTTACAGCCCTGTGAAAAATATCAGGCTGGAAATGAGCGGACAACTCCTCTTTCCCTTTGCTTCCGGTACCACGGGATGCTCACCGGCATTGCAGATGCGTCTTCATGTGCCTTTTTTATTTCAATCAGCGCGAAATGCCCCTTTGGTGAATTTTGATTGCCTAACCTTTAAATGAAAGTGTTATGAAACGATCACTCCTTGCTTTGCTGCTGGCGTTTATTACTGTTTGATCCGCTGTTCGTAATCCCGCTCTAAACTGTCCAGTAAAATCTGGTAAGCCGGGTCGTCGATGGGATTGGCGTAGCCTTTGGTTTTGTTTTTGCCGAAAATTTTGAGTTTGACGGTGGTGTAGCGCTTCGGATTGAGGCGCAGGTCCTGCATCAGCAGGTTCATGTGCCGGGTCGTTCTAACTAAGTTGTCGTAGAGCGCTTCGTCGGTCAGCGATTTCCCGACCAGCCCTTCTCCGTTGATCAGGTTCTGAGCGAGCGTATCAACTCGTGAAATGGTGCGTTCGGTGGTGGACAAAGTGCCGCGCAGGGCAGTCAGCGACAGGGTTACGGAGTCGAGGGTCGCCACGGCTTTCTGGGTACTTTTAGTCAGGTCGGCGTTTTTCAACTGGGCGCTGACTTCAGACAGGTTGGCGATCATGGCGGAAATATCCTTGTTGCTGTCGCGCAGTCCGCGGGTAATTTCGGCAGCATTGTTGGCGGTAGCGCTGATGCCGGCGCTGCTGGAGGCCAGCAGTTGATTGATCCGGTTGGTCATCAGTTCGAGGTTGCGCAAGGAGCGATCGAGGGATTCGATGGAAGCGGCCGGGCTGTTCGGGTTTGCTTTGGCCAAAGAATCCAGGTTGATACTCAGTCCTTTGCGCAGCCGTTCGGTGTAGGCGTCAATTTGCCCGGGTTCGCCGACGATGCTTTGCAGGAAGGATTTGAACGCGCCTTGCAGGTAGGCGCCGCTTTCTGCGCAGTCGTCTCCTTCGCAGGGTCGGGTAATAAAAATATCGACGGCTTTACCGCCCATCAGGCTTTGTCCGACAATGGTAGCAATGGCGTCTTTCGGAATATCGATACCGGGCTGAATGTCCAGGACCGCAATAATGGTTTTGTCGTCTGTTTTGTCAATATACAGATCCCGGACGGTACCTACCTGCAAGCCCTTGATAAAAACAGGACTGGAAGCGGTGAGCTGATCCACGTTATCGTAACGGACATAAAAAGTCTGGGATGCGGAAAAAACGTCGATTCCTTTCAAAAATTTAAAACCCCAAATAGCGAGGCCGACAGCAACTAAGGCAAGTAAAGCAATCCTTGTTTCGTTATTAATTTTCATTTTTACGCTTAATTGAGTTCCAAATCTTATCGAGAGGGTGCTAAGAATGCGGTTCTAAATCCCAAATTTTTTATTTCCGACAACATCTTGTCCGCTTCGCTGCGGGCGGCAAAGTTACCCAGAAAATAATGGTATTGTCCGCCAATTATTTCTTCCTGCACTTCCGTGAGCAATCCGAGTTGCCCGGTGTTTTTATCCAGTCGTTTCGGCCAGGAAAGCAACAAGATGCGAACCGGGCCTTTATAATCGTTGCCGACTGGTTGCGGCGGTGCAGCGGAAACGGTTTGTGAAACAGTTTTTACAGCAGTGGGTTGGGTTTTCGCTCCTGCCGTCATAGTGGCGGGAACGGTATTGTTTTTAGCGGGTGTATTTGTTTTAGGCGTGTTTTTTGCCGGCGCTTCCGTATTTTTTACGGCTACGGCCTTTGCAGGTTGGAAAGCGGGGTTATACCGCGATTTAGCCTGCGGGTTGCCTTCCATCTGTTGTTTATAGTCTTCAAATCCGAAAAAAATGGACAGCGCCATTTGGTCGCGGCCTTCTTCGGACAGCAAAAAATCTTCTTCGAGGGCATTGGTCATGTAACCGCTTTCTACCAAAATAGCGGGCATAGCCGTTTCTTTCAGCACGATAAATCCTGCCTGTTTCACGCCCCGGTCTTCGCGTTTAGCAGTGCGTTTGGCGTGTTTTTGTACCATTCCTGCCAGCAGAATACTTTGTTCGAGGTATGCGCTTTGCCATACGCTACCCAGGATATGCGCTTCTGCGCTGTTGGGATCGTAGCCGTCGTAGTTTTTCTGATAACCTTCTTCCAGCAAAATGGAGGCGTTTTCGCGTTTGGCCACTTCGAGGTTGTGTCCGGCAGTATGCAATCCCATCACGTAGGTTTCGGCGCCTTGGACCCTGGATACCGACATCGAATTGCAGTGTACGCTGATAAACAGGTCGGCGTGGTTGCGGTTGGCGATGGCCGCGCGTTCTTTCAGATCGACAAAAACGTCTTCCTGGCGGGTGTAAATGACTTTTACTTCCGGGTACAGTTGTTCGATCAATTCGCCCAGTTTCAGGATAATCGCCAGGGCATTGTGTTTTTCGTACGTACCTGCCACACCGATACAGCCCGGATCTTTACCGCCGTGGCCCGCATCGAGCACGACGGTTTTAATCTGATAAAAACGGCCGGCCAGGGCAGGGGATAAGAGCGCCCGGAGATTTGCGGCTTCCGACGCAAAAGAATCCATACTTTTGCCACCGCTTGTATTCAGGTGGGTGTGCCCGGCAGGGTGAGCGGTACAGATGTGAACCGCAGCATCCGCCGTCAGTACGTTAAAATTTTGTGAAACGAGCCACGTCCCCAGCAGGAACAGCGTTCGGATAATGAAATTTGATTTCATACTATGTTTCCGGGAGAGGATAGAAAGATGTAGGCTGGACAATTTCAGCACGTTGTGTACTGTTTATGACCAATCCCGAAGTGCAATCCCTTGATTATTTATTAATTGTGAAAATTTTACCCCGCAAATATCGACATTTCTTTCAAATTGCCTGCCTCCTCCTGGCAGCGCAGGTTTCGGCACAAACGCCGATTGATAGCTTGTCATTGCCCGCCCGCGATTCTGTGCCGCCGGTTGTGCAA
>JAYSZC010000346.1:0-12444 GCA_043738235.1 Lewinellaceae bacterium
TATCAATGCCAAAGGTTACCACCCTGATAACGGATAACTGACAACCGATAACATGATAACGGATAACAAAAACGCAATTTTAGGGAAAAGCGCACAAGTGCAGGCTTTTTTTGGAGAAACGTTACATACAGGATGTTGTTCACCCTATCTTTGCGGCATTGTTTAGAAATGAGTCTTAGATTAAATTCTTTGCAAATGCTTGATTATCAACACTGATAACCAATAACAAATAACAGATAACTATATACCAGAGATGAAATTTCGCCTCGCACTTGCCCTCACTTGCCTCGCGGCCATTACACGTCTGCTGCCGCACCCGGATAATTTTACTCCTATCAGTGCCATGGCCCTTTTTGGCGCGGCCTATTTCAGTCACCAGGCCCGTATGCTGGTAGTGCCTTTTCTGGCGCTATTTGTGAGCGACCTGGTGTTGAACAACATCATTTACAGCCACTACTACACAGGATTTACGTTTATTACTTCCTGGTGGATCTATCTTGCTTTTGCCCTGGTTATGCTGACCGGCTGGGCCTTACTTAGTCAGAAAGTGACGCCGGCGCGCCTGCTGGCCGCCAGCCTGACAGCCTCCCTGTTGTTTTTTGTTGTCAGCAACTTCAGTACCTGGGCTGGTAGCGGCATATACCCACATACACCCGCCGGCCTGACGGCTTGTTTTGCTGCCGGCTTGCCATTTTTGAGAAATACCGTACTCGGCGACTTATTCTTTTCCGGCGTCCTGTTCGGCGCTTATGAGTGGATGTCGAAACGGCAGTTGGCGGGAAAGGTTGCCGGTTTATAAGTAGTTATCCGTTATTAGTTATTGGTTATCTGTGTTGATAATCAAGCATTTACAAAGAATTTAGTCTAAACTAATTCTGCACACCTACTTAGTTTATGGGTTTATGGTTTATAGGTTTATCAATCACAGTTGAGTGGCTGATATAAACCCATAACCTATAAACCCTTAGTCCTCACGATTCACCACTCACGACTCACGACTCACGTCAATGGCCAAACAAACCCTCTCGCCCAAAAAAGTAGCAGATAGCCGAACGGTAATGACCGAACTGATTATGCCCAATGATACCAACCCGATGGGCAACCTGATGGGCGGCTACCTGATGCGCTGGATGGATATTGGTTGCGCAATTTGCGCCGGCAAACACTGTGAAGCCCATGTGGTGACGGCGGCCGTGGATTATATTTCTTTTCAGAATCCTATTTCCTTAGGAGATGTCATTACGCTGGAAGCCAGCGTGACCCGCGCTTTTAACACCTCGGTCGAAGTGTATGTGGAAGTATTTGCGAGCAACATGAAAGGCCAGCAGCCCCGGCGCTGCAACCACGCCTATTTTACGTTTGTTGCGCTCGACGACAAGCGCAAAAACCCGATCTCCGTGCCGCCCGTCATACCGCTCTCCAGCGAAGAACAGCACTTGTTTGAAGGCGCGGCCCGTCGCCGCGAATTGCGCCTGATCCTTTCCGGGCGTATCAAACCGAAAGACGCGACGGAAGTGCGGAAGTTTTTTGCCGACCTGGAATAGATGGAACGGATTGAAAGGATAAGGCACGGATTTTTTCTTTGTTTTTCCCAAAAAACACGGAAATTTGCCCTCCTTTTAGCGCTAAGCGTTCTTCCGTAAAATGTTTTTGACGGAAAAGCGTTCCGGTGCAAGTCTAAATTTTAGCTTCGATGAAAGAATTGAAACCGTATCTGGAAGCCAATAAGCAGCGCTTCCTCGATGAATTACTTGACCTTTTACGTATTCCGTCGATAAGCGCCGACCCTAAATATGCGGGCGATGTGCACCGCATGGCCCTGGCTACTGCCGAGCACCTGCGCGCCGTAGGAGTCGATACCGTGGAAATTCATGAGACTGCCGGACATCCGATTGTGTTTGGAGAAAAAATGGTAGACCCCAAAGCGCCAACAGTGCTGGTGTACGGCCACTATGACGTACAACCCGCCGATCCGCTTAATCTCTGGGATAGTCCTCCTTTCGAGCCGGTGGTCAAAAAAACCAAATTGCACCCCCAGGGCGCCATTTTTGCCCGCGGTTCCTGCGACGACAAAGGCCAGATGTTTATGCACGTCAAGGCATTTGAAATGATGCTGCGCAATCGCCTGCTGCCTTGTAACGTGAAGTTTATGATCGAGGGCGAAGAAGAAGTAGGCTCTGTCAACCTGGAGAAATTTTGCAAGGAACACAAGAAAAAATTAGCCTGCGATGTGGTGCTGATTTCGGATACCAGTGTGATTGATAACGATACCCCGAGTTTGACGGTCGGTTTGCGCGGACTCTGCTACATGGAAGTAGAAGTGACCGGCCCAAACCGCGACCTGCACTCCGGTGTGTACGGCGGGGCTGTTGCCAATCCGGTGAATGTGCTTTGCCAGATGATCGCTTCGCTGCACGACTCCAAAGGCCGCGTCACGGTCGAGGGTTTTTATGATGGCGTGTTGAAAGTAAGCGCTAAAGAGCGCAAACTGATGAATGAGGCGCCGTTTAATGAAAAGGAATACATGAAAGACCTCCAGGTAAACGAACTGATGGGTGAAAAAGGGTACACCACTATCGAGCGTACCGGCATTCGCCCGACGCTGGATGTAAACGGTATCTGGGGCGGTTATATCGGCGAGGGCGCCAAAACGGTGTTGCCTTCCAAAGCATCTGCTAAAATTTCGATGCGCCTCGTACCCGGACAGGACCCGAAGAAAATTGAAAAGTTGTTTCAGAAACACTTTGAAAAAATCGCTCCCAAATCGGTCAAAGTAAAAGTGAAGCCGCACCACGGCGGTTATCCGGTAGTGGTTCCGACCAACTCCATAGAATACAGGGCATCTGAAAAAGCGATGGAAAAAGCGTTTGGCAAAAAACCGCTCCCGCAGCGCGGCGGAGGCAGCATTCCGATTGTTGCTATGTTCGACCAGGTTTTGGGCGTCAAATCGGTGCTCATGGGTTTTGGTCTCGACTCTGACAACATCCACTCGCCCAACGAGCACTACGGCTTGTTCAATTATTATAAAGGCATCGAAACCATCCCGTATTTCTTCCAGTACTATACGGAGATGAAAAAGAAAAAATAACATTCAACATTTTCAACAACAACAAGTAAACATGAGAAAAGGACTTTTGCTACTGGCTTTTGCAGCCGTTTCGGCAAATATTTTTGCCCAAAAAACCGTAGAATTGAAAACCGCAGTCGATAGCGCGAACTACGCAAATGGCGTCGTGATGGCGAACAATGTAAAACGTCAGATGGGCGCCGATTTTAAAATGGAAGTTTTCCTGGCCGCTTTTAATGCCAGTCTGAAAGGGGAAGCCACGCAGATGACGATGGAAAATGCCAACAAGGTATTCGGAGATTACAACCGCAGCGCACAACAACGCGCCATCGACAAGAATAAAAAAGAAGGTCAGATGTTCCTCGATGAGAACAAAAAACGCAAAGGCGTGATGACGACTTCTACTGGTCTGCAATACGAAGTGATGAAAATAGGCGCCGGTACGGTATCGCCCAAAGCGACCGATAAAGTGGAAGTGCACTACCACGGCACCCTGATCGACGGAACCGTTTTCGACAGCAGCGTGGATCGCGGCGCACCGACTGCTTTCGGCCTCAACCAGGTGATTCCGGGTTGGACGGAAGGTGTACAACTGATGAAAGAAGGCGATAAATTCAAGTTCTTCCTGCCTGCCAACCTCGCTTACGGCGACCGCTCGGCCGGCGCAAAAATCAAACCGGGTTCTACCCTGGTTTTTGAAGTAGAACTGCTGCGGATTAATCCTAATTAAGTTATTGGTTATCAGTTATTGGTTATTAGGGGTGGTAAGGGACCATCTGCTCATATGTTTAGGCTACCCGATAAGGAATGCCAAACGTATGAGCAGATGGTCCGTTACCACCCCTGATAACTAATAACTGATAACTAATAACTGATAACAAATAACCAAATCATGAAAAACGAAACCATCTTCTCCTGGGCCTGCGGGGCAGCGCTGCTTGTGCTGGCTGTGCTGTTCTTCTGCTACGACCTCGGCAAATTCCCGATTTTGCAATGGGATGAAGCCCGGTACGTGAACAACAGCGTGGAGATTTTGATGAATGGACACTGGCTGGATTTTCGCATGGACGGCCAGATCGACACCTGGAATTTCAAACCGCCGCTCGTATTGTGGCTCCAGGCATGGAGTATGAAATTATGGGGCGCTACCGAATGGGGCGTCCGCTTCCCCACCGTTTTAGCCGGTATCGGTATTGTTTTTTTACTCTTTTGGTTTTGTATCAGGGTGCTCCGGTCGCCTCGAACCGGCCTGATCACTGGTTTGTTTTTTCTGGCTTCCAGCGGTTTTATCGGACCGCATACGGGCAGAACCGCCGACCTGGACGCGCTGCAAACCTTTTTTACCACACTCTATTCCCTGCTGTTTATCCGGTACCTGGTAGATGACCGCAACCCGCGAACCAGTTTCGCCGTACTGGGATTGCTGGTGGTATTATCCTTTCTTTGCAAAGGTATACCGGGGCTTTTACTGCTGCCCTACTTATTCATTATCAGCCTGTTACATAAAAATTACAAAAAAGTATTTTTCAATAAATACATGTATCTGTTCGCAGCCGCAGCCATCCTGCTATGCGCCGGCTACTATTTGTTGCGCGATCTGCAATTCCCCGGTTACTGGGAGTTGGTCAAAAAATCGGAATTCAACCGCTTTTCAGGTAAAGGGGTGGAATGGCACAAACAGCCCCCCTTGTTTTATGTAGAAAACTTCGTGACGTCCAAACGCTACTACCCGCTGATTTACCTCTTGCCGCTGACCCTGGCTGCTTTCTTTTTTATCCGTTCGGAGCGATTGCGCAAGGTGTTTACCTATGTTTGGGTGATTACAGCGGGTTACCTGGTATTCATTTCCATTCCGCCTGTCAAGTTAGAGTGGTATGACGCGCCGCTATACCCGTTTTTTGCTTTGTTGTTCGGCATCGCTGTTTCGGAAGGCGCATCAAGACTGGCCGGACGTTTAAAAATAACTGCCGCGTCAACAGCCATAGCGCTGGCGATTACGCTGGCCTGTTGCTACCTCCCTTACCGGCATATCTGGCAAAAAGTGCAGTACGCGCCGGAAAAAATGTCGGATTTCGAGTGGGAAGGCGTTTTTATCCGCCAGTTGCAGGAAGCGCATCCCGATTGGCTGGACTACGTCATTTTGAAACAAGTGAAACACCCGGAACACCTGGATCAGGTGAAATTTTACCAAAAAACGTTTCAATACCGTTTTGCAGCGCCTATTACGGTGGAAAGCGATTGGAAAAATATTCGCCCAGGCCGGCGGGTGCTGGTGTCTCAAGCTGCTTTGTCGGATTCCATTCGCAGCCGGTTTCCTGCCGCAACGGTTCAGTTCGAGACGGTTTACGGGAAATTGTGGAGCGTTAAATGAGGAATGAGGAAAAAAATCTAATTTATTGAAAATCAATACTTTAAAAGAGTATAAACAGCATTTGCTTCACCTGTCGGGCCAAATATTCATCATTCATCATTTATCATTTATCGTTCAAAACCCTCCGCCATTGAAACAAAGTCTCCGTTTCTCCATCGTTTACAAAATTGTTTTTCTGCAACACGGCAGACGAAGACGGGTTGCTTTTCTCTGTTGAAGCGATAATAGCCTGAATTTCCGGTTGTTGTCCAGCCCATAGCACCATACCGCCGACCGCTTCCGTCATGTAGCCTTTCCCTTTGTCTGCTTCATAGGTACCATAACCGATTTCAATTTCCCCTGCTGCATTGGGTTCTCCAATAAAACACAGGTCGCCAACCATTCTATTTTCCGATTTCAAAATAATAGTCCAAAGGGAGTTGAATACGTAGTTTTTGAGCGGATCAGCAACGTTGGGTACAATTGTCTGTTCCAGTGCTTCCTGAAGATCCGCTGAAATCACTCTTTCCGATGGATTGATTTGCAATGCCGCTTCCAGGGAACCGTCATTTTCGATGTATTGCAAAAGTTGGGCGTGGGTCAGCGGCTGCAGCAGCAGGCGTTCTGTAGTTATCTTGTTCATCTTAGTTTTCTTCTACTATTTTCACATCAGACTATTCATTAGTAAGTATTCAGCGCCAAAATAATGCTATCCAACGTAGATTTTCCCGGCCCATTTGCAAGATAGTTTTGTTCAGTCTGAACCAGGGAACTGATATTGCCCGGCTGGATATTATCCATTTGCGATTGGGTTTTCGTCAGTTCCGGCTCCAGACGCAAATAAGTAAGGCCCGATTTCTGAAGCGCCCTCAATTGGGCATCCGAGGCTAATTGTACTGCGTCCAAAACAATATTCAGTATAGTGCCGCGGCTGTTTTCAGCCCCCTCCAGGTCATACATTTCTTCCATAACCCAGGGCAGTTCACTCCAGTTGCCATCAAGAATAAATGTTATGCGCAAACAGAATATATTTGTTCCCGGAAGATACACGAGCAGACCCGGTTTTTTGATTAATCTACAATCCTACGATTATCAAATGATCTCGATCAAATACCTACAACCATCATGAAGAATTTCTCCATTCCTATCTTTTGCGTGCTGTACACACTATGCTTTTTATTACATCCGCTGCAAGCACAGTCTCCCGGCCCCGACAAAGCCCGCCAGACTTACATGAAAGTCAGCATTAACACGGAAAATGATGCTTTGGCCAAACTCTCCGCCCTTGGGATTGCTGTGGATCACGGCGAACTTGCAAACGGGTACTTTATCACCGATATCAATAACGAGGAGTATGCCTTGATCCGGCAGGACTTCCAGGTGGAGGTTTTGGAAACGGATATGGAGCAGGTATATGCCAATCTGATCAGGGCAGATCAGTTAAACCCAAATCCCCCGGCCTCCGAACGTTTCGATTGCTCCTATACGACGCCTGCCAACTTTAATTACGGCACAATGGGTTCGTATCTTACTTACCAGGAGATGCTGAATGAATTGGACGAAATGGCTGCGCTATACCCTGGTCTGATTACGGTCAAACAAACGCTGAGTGCAGGACAGACTACTGCGCAAGGCCGTCCGCTCTATTTTGTCAAAATTTCAGACAACCCCAACACTACGGAAGCAGAGCCACGGGTATTGTACACCGGCCTGCACCATGCCCGGGAGCCAATGTCAATGATGAGTCTGATCTTTTACATGCACTACATCCTGGAAAACTACAACACCGACCCGGAAATTCAAAATTTAGTCAACTCAGTCGAACTCTATTTTGTTCCCTGCGTCAATCCTGACGGCTATGTATACAACCAGACGACGAACCCCAACGGCGGCGGCCTGTGGCGTAAAAACCGCCGCGATAACGGCAGCGGCATCTACGGCGTTGACCTAAACCGCAACTATGGCTACCAATGGGGCCTTAACTCCGGCTCCTCCGGCACTACTTCCTCCGAAACCTATCGCGGCCCCAGTGCTTTTTCAGAACCGGAGACGCAGATGATCCGCGATTTTTGCATTAGTAAACAGTTTGCAACTTCCCTGAACAGCCACAGTTACGGCAACTACCTGATCCACCAATGGGAATATGTAAACGTCGTGGCTGAACCTGCTACCTTTGCGACAATGGGTGCTCAATTAACCAGCTGCAACGGGTACACATTCGGCAACGCCTACCAAACCGTCGGCTATCTGGCCAGCGGCGGCGCCACCGACTGGATGTACGGCGAACAGGTTGCAAAACCCAAAATGTACGCTTTCACCCCTGAAATCGGCACTTCTTTCTGGCCCGCGCCATCCAGTATTATCTCCCTATGCAATAACACTATGCAGATGTATTTGCAGATGGCAGAATATGCGCGATGTGGCCTGCTGACCGTAAATGCCGGCAATAACGCATCTATTTGTTCAGGTACGAGCGCAACCCTGACAGCCACGACGGGCGGTGGCACGGCGCCTTTTACCTATGACTGGAGCAATGGCTCTACGGGCAGCTCTATCAGCGTCAGCCCTGCCGCTACCACCACCTATACTGTGACAGTGACCAGCGCAACCGGCTGTACTTCAACGGACGAGGTGCAGGTAACCGTCTCCAGTTGTTCAGGTGTCTGCGGCTCCCCGCAAACCGTCGTCAATTCGAATGATTTTGAAACTTCTTTAGGCATCTGGACCGATGGCGGCACGGATTGCGCCATGGTCTCCGCTTACCCCAACACGGGCATGAGGAGCCTGCAACTGCGCGACAATACCACCACATCACTTGCCTCAACGAGCAACTTGAACCTCAGCGCTTACAACAAGATCGTCGTGTCGTTTTCCTACCTCTGCGTGAGTTTTGACAATTCGGCAGAGGATTTCTGGTTGCAAGTTTCGACCAATGGCGGAAGCAGCTACACCACAAAAGAAGAATGGAACCTGGACGATGAATTCCAAAACGGCTTCCGCTATAATCAGAATATAACCATTTTAGGGCCATTCACTTCCAATACCCGGATTCGTTTCCGTTGCGATGCTTCCGACGACGGCGACCAGGTACACCTGGACGACATCACAATCACGGGCTGCCAGCCGGTAAATTTTGGGAGCGGAGATACCGAAGTTTTATTCAAAATCGTTCCGGGCAGCCACCAGAATGGCGCCGCACCAGCCGCACATTTATATCCAAATCCGGCAACCGGCGACCTCAATCTGCAATTATTCGTAGAAAAAGAAACGCAGCGCCGCATGATTGTTTATGATGCCATTGGACGGGCTGTCAGAGAACAGAATGCCGCTTTAAACGAAGGCTGGAACCTGATCCATTTTGAGGTGTCCGCACTTCCGCCTGGCCAGTACTTTATTGCAGATGACCGTTCCTATTTGGGCAGGTTTATAAAAGTGGAATAAAATCAGCGTACAACCTGCTAATAAAACGCCGATTTTCTTGAAAATAAATTATGTAAGTAGGTGTGCAAAAGGGTGCATTTCAAATTGTCGTTGTGGTATATTGACGGGGTGACTTGAAGTCACCCCGTCAATAAGCTTGGCGCTTTGTCAAGTGACAATTTGAAATACACCCGTGCAAAATTAGTTTAGACTAAATTCTTTGCAAATGCTTGATTATCAACACTGATAACCAATAACTAATAACGGATAACTACTTATGAATGAAGCGGAATTAAAAAATCAAATAAGGCAATTCATTGCAGCCGACAAGCTGGATGAAGCCATTCAATTATTGATAGCGCACACCAGCGACAGTGAAAAACTGGATGAAATCATTATCCAGCTCGCCAGGTTTAATAAAATAAAAAAGGAAGAATCGAATGGAACAATGCCCAATTCGGAAATAAACAACGAACTAAACCTGTTGAGAAACAACCTGTTGTCCTTTACCCGGATTGAAAACTTTATCGTAAAACCTCCGCTAAACAACGTTGAATACCGTGTAGAGGACTTTGAGGAAAGTTTTGCACTATCTGTTACAAGGGTAAAAGTGGCAGAAGTATTTTTATCTAATCTACAAACGGATAAAGGCATAACCATCACAGCTATCATGGAACAATCCAACCTGAATAGTAGAAAATTGATCGTAGACTTTATGAACGAATTAAATAGTCTCGGCTTGATCGAAAAGAATAAGTATGAGGAAAAAACGCTATGGAGGATAAACGAGAAAGGAAAAAAAATTCTCGAAAAACGGATAAAAATGGAATAAAAAAGGAGTGTTCAAACAAGCGTATATACCACACTTATTTGAACACTCCAAAATAAGGCTGTACTGTTACTGCCTTTTAACGTCTTGAGATAGACGATTTACAGCACAAGACCATCGAGCTCATTTGGGAAAAAATGAAGGGTGTTGACTCAAAAACTCCATTCCGGTAGGGGGACAGTCTTTTGGAATGCCATTACTTACCCAAGGAATACAAAGCTGATCAATAAACACTGACGGTCTCATAACTGAAAAAGTTAAAAGGTGAACTAATAAAGACCAGAGGTCTTGTTTCTGAGTATCAGAACGTAGTTAAGTGTAGTTAAGCCCGGGATTGTTAACTTTCTTACCTGCTTTTAACCTAACATTAACGATAATTGCCATGTATACTTTTCAGGCCGGCCGGCTGGAGGAATATTATCCGTGAAGATTTCACCTTTCCTATCCCGATAAAATTGTGATATTTGTCACATCTCAATCGATAATAAACGGGCGATGTGATGCGTATATTCAGATTTTCAGCCATTTTACTCGGAGGCATGCTTGCCTGCAACGCCTGGTATGCCTGCAACAGCGCAGCCGGCAACGAGGCTATTCCCGATACCGTCAGTTACAACTTCCATGTCCGGCCGATCCTGTCCGATAAATGTTTCAAGTGCCACGGCCCCGACAAAAATCAGTTGAAAGCAGGTTTGCGGCTGGATAATGCCGAAACCGCTTATGCGCCCTTGCAGGAAACGAAAGGCGCCTTTGCCATCGTGCCGGGCCAACCGGAAGCATCGGAACTCATCAAACGGATCACTTCAAAAGACCCGGACTATCAAATGCCGACGCCGGAATCGCACCTCGGGACTTTAACCGACCGCGAAATCCGAATACTGGAAAAATGGATTGCCCAGGGCGCCGTGTATGAAAAGCACTGGGCCTTGTTGCCACCGGTCAAAACCGGGCTGCCGCAGGCGCCAGATCAAAACTGGGTCAGGAATGAAATTGATTATTTCACACTCGCCAAAATGAGTGAAAACAAACTCTCACCCAATGTCGAAGCGGGTGCCGAGCATTTGCTCAAACGCGCTGCGATGGATCTGACAGGCCTATTGCCCACCGAAGCGGAGATGGACGCTTTTTTATCCGACAACTCAGCCGACGCCTACGAAAAAATGGTGGACCGGCTGCTCGCCACGCCGCAATACGGCGAAAAAATGGCCCTGCACTGGCTGGATATTGCCCGCTACTCCGACAGTTACGGCTACCAGGACGATAACATCCGCAGCCAATGGCCGTACCGGGATTGGGTGATCCACGCTTTTAACAGCAATATGCCTTACGACCGGTTTGTTACCTGGCAACTGGCGGGCGACTTGCTGCCCGAGGCCGGAAAAGAACAGTTTTTGGCAACGGCTTTCCTCCGCAACCACAAATACACCGAAGAAGGCGGCGTGATCCCAGAGGAGTACAGGGTGGAATACGCACTCGACAAAGTAAAAACCTACACCCGGGGCATATTGGCCCTGACCGTGGAATGCGCGCAATGCCACGACCACAAGTACGACCCCGTTTCGCAAAAGGACTATTACCAGTTATTCGGCTTTTTCAACACCTCCAAAGAAGCCGGTTTTGAAGGGGATGTAAGCG
The DNA here is from genome assembly GCA_043738235.1 of Lewinellaceae bacterium. Taxonomy (GTDB): domain Bacteria; phylum Bacteroidota; class Bacteroidia; order Chitinophagales; family Saprospiraceae; genus M3007. Next base: position 11,302 of record JAYSZC010000346.1, read on the forward strand.
TCTCCAAACCCGCCAAAAAACCCATTTTGACGCTGACAGATGCAGAAGTGAAAAACATACTGACCTTTATCAACAAGCGAGATACCGCTGCTGTAACGGTATCCGTCATGGGCGAACTGGACACGCCCCGCACTACCTACATCCTGAACCGGGGCGCATACGACAAACACGGAGAAGTGGTGCAATCGGCGGCGTTGGCGGCGGTACTTCCTTTTGATACGCTCTCGTATCCGCGCAACCGCCTTGGTCTGGCGCAATGGACTGTGACGAAAGACAATCCGCTGACGGCCCGGGTATTTGTCAACCAACTCTGGCAGGAGTTTTTTGGAACAGGGCTGGTAAAAACCACCGGCGATTTCGGTATGCAGGGTCATTTGCCTACACACCCGGAATTACTCGACTGGCTGGCGGTCGATTTTATGGAGCACCAATGGGACATCAAACGACTGGTCAAACAGATTGTCATGTCAGCCACCTATCGCCAATCGTCGCAGGTAACGGCCCAACATTTGGCCATAGACCCTGACAATCAGTTCTTAGCCAGGTCGCCCCGCCTGCGTTTCAAAGCGGAAATGATCCGCGATATGGTGCTGGCAACCAGCAACTTATTGGTCAAAGAGATCGGCGGCCCCAGCGTAAAACCCTATCAACCCAAAGGTTTGTGGGAAACTACAACTTCCGGCCGGGGCGTGCTGAGAACCTACGAACAGGACATCGGCCCCGATTTGTACCGCCGGGGAATGTACACCTTCATCAAACTTACCTTGCCGCCGCCTGTCATGGCTGTGTTTGATGCCAGCAACCGCGACCAATGCGAGGTAACCCGCCTGCGGACAAATACGCCGTTGCAGGCTTTTGTCATGATGAACGACCCGACCGTGCTGGAGGCCTCCCGCGTATTAGCGCAGCGTTTGCTGGCAAATGACCAGGCCATCGAGGGGAAAATCACCGCTGCTTTCCGCACCATTATTTGCCGGAAGGCATCGCAGAAGGAAATGCGCATTCTGCAGGCGTATTACGACGAGCAGTTGCAGTTGTTCCGGGAAAAAAAATTAGACGCCCTGAAAACCCTGGCCATTGGTGATTCGCCCGTGGATAAAACATTAGATGCCGACCAATCCGCTGCCCTGATGAAAGTGGTCA
>JAYSZC010000347.1:0-12434 GCA_043738235.1 Lewinellaceae bacterium
GTCAAGTTTGATCTGCGCAAAGCAGCCAATCACCCGTTTGTTTCGTTTTTTGTTTTGTCCATTCCATCATGCAACCATGACTCATATTACTACCTGCCCTTGCCGGTGGCGGCTGGGCGCCTTACACCTATTTGTGGAGTACCGGGGCGACCAGCGCGACCATTACCGGACTGGCTCCCGGCACTTATTCCGTAACAGCTACCGACATAGATCTCGGATATGCTATCGGCAGCATTGTAATTACCCAACTCCCTCAACTGGGTGTGCAGGTGTACGGAGAAAGCCAGATTTGCGGCATTGCGCCTGATGGTAAAGTAACGGCAGTCCCATTCGGCGGGACACCGCCGTATACTTACTTGTGGAATACCGGCGGCACGACAGCTCAGATAACAGGATTGCCGCAAGGCACGTATACTGTAACCGTTACAGATGTCAAAGGCTGTACAGCAGTTGGCAGCGGTACGGTTTTTTTCTGGGATGAAGGTATCTGGCTGATGGAGACGCATACTGATGTGACCTGCTTCGGCCTCAACAATGGTACCGCTCACATCAGTGCTATGTCAGGTACGCCGCCTTACACGTATCTGTGGAGTACAGGAAGTACTTTACAGGATGTTACGGGTCTGGCGCCTGGCAACTACACCGTAACGGTGACGGATGCCAACGGATGTACCAATTTCATGAACATTCCAATTACCCAACCACCTGCCTTAGGTTGTACTTCTACAACCGTCAATGCAGCATGCGGTCTGGCAGGAAGCGCTACGGTTATTCCGAGTGGCGGCACCCCGCCTTACACCATTCTTTGGAATACAGGTTCGACCAACTTCACGATTTCCGGGCTGCCCGGCACGTATACCGCTACTTTGAGGGATGCGAACGGCTGTACAAAAGCCGTCAGTGTCACGATCGGCGGCACCAATACAAGTCTGACTGTCAGTGCAACCGTTGTCAGCAATGCCGGTTGTACGATTGGCGGCAGCGCTACCGCTACGGCCAGCGCAGGTTCCGGCAACTATGCTTTTAGCTGGGACAATGGTAACACTACCGCTACGGCTACCAATTTGAGCGCAGGAAACCACTCTTTCACCGTGACGGACATTACAACTGGCTGTATCGGAGTTGGAACGGTTAACATTCCCACGGCTCCTCCGCTTACCATTACTACCACTGTCGTAACGAACGCTACTTGTCTGGTCGGCGGCAGCGCTACAGCAGCCGGTTCCGGCGGAACGCCCCCTTACACCTATAAATGGGATAATAACCAGATGAGTGCCACTGCCACCAATCTGGGCGCAGGGCCGCATTCTGTTACCGTAACAGATTCAAAAGGTTGTGTTGCAACGGCCATTGTTATCATCGGACAAACACAAGGCCCCACTGTAACGGTGGTGGTGAATTCCAATGCCACTTGCACAGGCGGCGGCAGCGCTACTGCTTCTGCCACCGGCGGAGCGGGTGGTTATGTTTTCCTTTGGGATAATGGGCAGGTGACTGCTACTGCTACCAACTTGAGTGTTGGTCCGCATAAAGTTACCGTAACGGATGCAGCGGGTTGCTCTGCCGTAGGAATGGTGACCATCACCCAACCGGGAGCACCAACTGTAATTGTGTCGCCAGGTTCTCCGGCCAACTGTGTTGCCGGCGGCGGCTCTGCAACTGCAGGCGCTTCGGGTGGCACCGGCCCTTACACGTTTGTGTGGAGCAACGGCGCAACCGGCGCAACGGTCACCAATCTGAACGCAGGTACCTATACGGTTACTGTGACGGATGCACTCGGTTGTACTTCAACCGGACAGGTCAGTGTGGCTGCTTCCATTCCACCAAATGTGGTGATCGTGGCTTCTTCCAATGCTAAATGCGACCAACCTGGCAGCGCTACTGCCAGCGCATCAGGCGGCTCCGGCGCTTACACTTACAAATGGGATAACAACGAAATGACGGCAACTGCCAGCAACCTCGCTGCCGGTCTCCACACAGTAACGGTTACGGATGCAGCAGGCTGTACTGCTACGGCATCGGTCAATATCGGCTCTACGGATAATGGAATCACGATTGGCGACTTTGTCTGGTATGATGGCACACAGGATGGTTTTCAAAATAATCCTGAACTGAATGACGGCGTATCCAACGTAACGGTTATGCTCATCAAACCAGGTGTTGACGGCACTTTTGGAACGATCGACGACGTGACGGTGGGCACTACTACCACAAACGCCGCAGGCAACTATGAATTTACCTGCGTGACACCGGGTACCTATATCCTGATGTTCAGCGGTATCCCTTCCGGTTATGTCTTTTCTCCAAAAGACAATGCCATGAATGACTGTAAAGACAGCGACGTCAATCAAAGTGGCAAAACGGCGCCTTTCACCATTATTGCCGGCCAGCCCGATGATCTGTGCTTCGATGCAGGTATTCATATTCCTTGTGTGAATGTAACCAATGCTGGTTTCATCTGCTGCAGTCAGATTATTTGCGAAGGAGAGACACCGGAAGCAATATTAGGTCAGGTTGCGCCTTCCGGTGGAACCGGCGCAATTGAATACCTGTGGGTTCAACTCATGCAAGTGGGCGGTTTGCCTGTTTGGCAGGGAATCCCCGGCGCTACCGGCGTCAATTATCAGCCTGGTCCATTGTTTGAAACGACGCGTTACATGCGTTGCGCCCGCCGTGTAGGTTGCAGCACGTATTTAGAGACCAACATCATTACCATTGAGGTGCTGCCTTCCGGTGGAGCATGCCCGGGTTTCGCATCAAACCTGAATGCATACGTACAACCGAACAATACCGTAATAATAGACTGGACTACAGCGCCTGAAGGTGATGCCTACATTTATTCCGTGCAACGTTCGGCGAACAGAACGACCTGGGATGTGGTAACAACCGTTATGGGACATCAAAACGCTTCGGCGCCCAACAACTACAGCGCAATCGACCAGACTCCTTTGGCCGGCGTGAGTTACTACCGTATCAAACGCTCCAATAGCAACGGCGTTCATGTGTTCTCTGAAAGCACGGAAGTCCGCCTCGATCTTTCCGCAGTTACAGCCGTTTCGGTGTACCCGAATCCTGTAGCGGACGTCCTGACGATCAGAAATGCCGTGGAATACGAAACAGACGTTGTTGTTACTGTTTCGACCACCAACGGAGATGTGCTGCACACCCTGACTATTCCGCAAGGCACGCTGATGCAGGAAGAATTGCCGATGCGCGATCGGCCATCCGGTATGTATATGATTCGTATCCAACTGGGTAACGGAGAGATTAAAACCGTAAAAATTGCGAAGTTTTAAGTAGACGGATTCTTTCAAGGATCATTTTATAATGACCGTTCAGGCACTGAAGCCTGGACGGTCATTTTTTTTCGGTGCTGATTTCATCAATTTCCTGTTAATAAAGAGAAAACATTTCCCACTATCGGGCGTTTTCATCACCCTTTTCTAATTTTGCGCACCATTTTTTGTATTTTCTATAGTACGTAACTGTTTTTAAACCAGAAATGGTACTCACCAGGCCCTTTTCCAGATCAGGTTGTGCACTTTCAACAGGCAAATCAGAGATGGAAACGGACTACAATCATGCCTCCAATTATTATGTTCAAACATCTGCTGGCCTCGGCCTGCCTTTTCATGTGGTTTGCAGCCACCCTGACCGCTCAATCCGAAGACCCCATACTTTTCACCGTCAACGGCAAACCTGTTAGCGTATCTGAATTCAGGTACATCTACACCAAAACCAATCAGGACAAAGCCGATTTCTCGGAAGCTTCTCTGCGGGACTACCTGGATCTATATACAAAGTTCAAACTCAAGGTTCAAAAAGCCAGGGATATGCGCTTAGACACGGTTGCATCTCTGAACAGCGAACTAGAGGGCTACCGCCGCCAATTGGCCAACTCCTATTTAGTGGACAAGGAGGTGACCGAAAAACTGATTGAAGAGACGTATCAGCGTATGCTGCAGGATGTCAATGTCAGCCATATTTTCATTGCCTGCGACCGAACTGCCAAAGCGGCCGACTCGCTTATCGCCTATAACCGGGCGATGAAACTGATGGCCCTGATTAATAGCGGTACCTCGTTTGAAACCATTGCTGCAGACAGCTCGGAAGATAAATCAGCGAAAGAAAACAAAGGCAATCTCGGATTTATTACGGCGATGTTACCCGACGGCTACTATGCCATGGAAAAAGCCATCTACGCCGCATCAAAAGGCGCCGTTCTCGGCCCGATCCGTTCCAATACCGGTTATCACCTGGTGCGGGTAAATGATTTTCGCTCCGCCCGCGGCGAAGTGGAGGTTGCCCAGATTCTCCTCCGCAAGGATAAATCGCCTGAAAAAAACACCCTTCAACGGATGCGTATTGACAGCGCATATACCTTGTTGAAGAGCGGCGCCAAATGGGATGATGTTTGCGCCCGTTATTCCGAAGATAAGACGACCGCGCCCAAAGGCGGCTATCTCGGTTTTTTTGGAATCAACCGCTACCAGCGCTCTTTTGAAGACGCCGCATTTGCCCTGGAAAAAGACGGCGAGTATTCCGCTCCGATAGAAACCAGCCTCGGCTGGCATATCGTCAAACGTGTGGGCCGCCGCCCGATCGGCACATTTGAAGGTACCAAACGCGCCCTTTCGGAACGGATCAAACGCGACAGCCGCAGCGAAATTTCCAAACAAAGTATGATTGCCCGCATCAAAAAGGAAGGGCGTTATCAGGAATACCCCGATGTGCTGGCCAAATGGTCGGCCCGCCAGCTAGATACCGTTTTTCTGACCTTCAAATGGAAAGCAGACCCTGCCAAACCTCAGGATGTGCTGTTGCGGTACAATGACAATACCACGTTCACCCTTGCCGATTTTGAAGATTACTGCGTAAAAGCCGGACGCGACCGGATGCGCGGCGCAGGAATGCCTGCACAGGAAACCATTCAGCGCCTGTATAAAAACTGGACGGACGAAGTGGCCATGCAATTTGAAGAAAGTCAGCTAGACAAAAAATACCCCGACTTTCATTCCCTGATGCGCGAGTATGAAGAAGGTATTCTGCTCTTTGAAGCCCTGAAACTGAATGTTTGGGACAAAGCCAATAATGATTCAATCGGCCTGGAACAATACTACAAAACCACCCTGAGCCAAAAATACAAATGGGACGAACGCGCCAGGGTTAGCATTTATACCCTGAAAACAGATGATCCCAAAACAGCTGAAAAGGTGCGACTGCTCGCTTCCAAAAAACCTGCGGCGGACGTGCTCAAGAAAATGAACAAGAAGACGGAAGTGGTTACCGTGATGGAAAAACTGTACGAAAAAGGTAAAAACAAAGACCTGGGCGCTTTCTGGTCGGCCAACGCAGTTACCAGTGTCAAAACGGACGCTGCCACTAAAACGGCTTTTTTCCTGAAAATTGAGGAAATCGTGCCACCCACACCCAAAGCGCTTTCAGAAGCGCGTGGTTACGCGGTTGCCGACTACCAGGATTACCTCGAAAAACAGTGGATCGATGAATTGCGCAAAACATATACCGTTCAAGTGAATGAAGCAGCGCTGAAGAGTCTTGTGAAGAAATAGGTTATTGGTTATTCGTTATTGGTTATTAGTGTGGTAGCGCTTGGCTTGGGTATTTGATTAAGCCAGGAGTTACCACACGAATAACCAATAACGGATAACAAAAAAATGAAAACCTTACTGTTCCACCATTCCATTTCGCCGCGCTGCGGCTAACATGATTAAACATTCCGTACAGCCCTGGTGTCCTGCCAACAACAATGTATTTAATCATGCACTCAACAGAAGAGGAATACCAAGCAAGTCAGAGGCCGGGTTCTAAGTATCCTCATCCCTTTCAGCGTACGGATAACTCCAGCGTTTATGTGTTACAAAATCTACCCAGTTCCAGATTTGCCACCACCTGCGGTAAAAACGTCGATGAAGAACGAGGTTGGGTTTATTGACTTCCGTTTTATATTTTTCAAAAGAAAGTTCTACTCTGCCCATTGGGTCACGCCCCTTTCCCAACTCGTATGATTCAAAAAGGCATTTATCCGAACAGAAGCGATGAAAGCCTGATTGAGGCAACATAAAACGTAAATACGTAAAATTTGTGACAAAAAAGAACAGAAGAAACGAAATAATAAAGATGTATTTGATGGTCTTTCTCATACTTAATTGCATTTTGATAAAGGTGGATGTAAATAAGTGCTACTGGAAGAAAATGTTCCAGACCCAGAATTATTTCTCAATTCTTCGCCTAAATCAGCTGGATTGCTTCTAATGTCACCAAAAGGCCATTGATTTCTTACTGGACAAACAGGAAGTTCAATACCTGCCTGTTCAAAGGCATCAATAATTGGAGTTGTGCAATTGCTATACGCTGCCTGATACATAGAACCATAATTTGAAAGTGCTGTTTTCATTGTTTCAAATTGAGCATGTGCTATACCGTACGAGGTGGCTATATTATATACTGTAAGGTTGTTTTCTTCAAAAAAACCGCCTGCAACTTGCTGTTGACCACTAGGTTTGTCAAACGGATAAAATCCAAATGTCAATCTCCTTAATACAGCAAAAGAATTAGGATCAATTTGAGCAAAGCTTAAGAATGCATGCCCACCATTTTTTGATCCACCACTACCGCCATATAAATTTCTTGTCTCAGGTACTGGTTGCTCGAGATAAATTGTTGCAATATAATAGCATCCGAGGCATTCTGCTGAAGGCAAAAAACAGTTGAAATCTTCTGGGAAGGAAAGTAATTCAGTATCAGGAGGGGCATCAAAATAACTCTCGCAAAATTTTGCTTCCACACAATTTTCAAAAGCGGTTCTGTCACAAGTAGGATTCTCAATACACTCAATTGCAATATCCATAACATCCGATAAGACAAAAGGTAAGGGCGAAACAGATTGGTTTGAAGTATTTTCAGACTGAGTCACTGCCTGGATAAGAGGAGCGCCTGCGTGACCACATTCATTTGCAACTCTGAGCAAAAAGTACCTGGTCTCTTTGTTCTGCATCAACCAGATCATAGATTCCACGCTTTGAGGAAAAAATACATGGATGGTTGTCAGTTCAATCCACAATTCCTCCGGGATAAGGCCGGAATAGTACCAATTGTCGACGTAAGCGGCGCCATTCGTATTTGTATTATTTCCACTACTACTGCCGCCGCTTACGATAATTACTTCGTTCAGGCCCAGGCCGCCACTGCCGCCGCCTGCACTGCCAAAAAAGATCGTACCGCCGGATGTACCCGGATCGAGATTGATTATGTTCCCAAAAAAACTACCAATACCATCAAAAACCTCTAACAACCTATCCCACCAACTTCTTCCCCATTTGGCACAATCAGGGTCGTCATTACAATCTCTCTCTTGTAACAGGTTGCCTTGAAGGCCGGTGTTCGAAATTACTTTGATTGGAACTGAACCCTCTTTGGCAATAGTAACTTTACCGTCTTCTATTTGGACCACCCTGGTTATTGAATCTTGCGCACTGACCAACACCATCAACCCGTTAAAATGACTGCTGGTGTCCAAGGGAGCATTTGGCGAGGTATAGGACGACAAAGAATCTGTTTGCCAAATGAGCAAATCGCATTGGATAAGGCCTTGATTATCTTTGTAAAAGGCCAATTTGCTGCCGTGGTGCGTATCCTGGAAAATGGAATGAGGGTGAACCGGGATAATAATAATTGGAAAACCCTGTGCGCTATATGTATAAGGATACTCCCACACAGGAACAGCATTCATGGGTAGCCTCATACCCGAGCGCTCATTTAAACCGGTACCCGTCAATCCGCTATAAGCGTCTTTTACTTCATGAATAGTAATATCCCGGTTCTGTCTGGAATCTTGATCTGTTTGAAAATCTTTCTGGCAGGAAAAAATACTTAGTCAGGTAAAAAGTAATAGTAATACAAGGCCCCGATTGGAGCAGCGATGAGATAGCATAATGAACTTTGTGTTTTGACGGATTTGGAGCCTCTGCCTCGCGCGCCGGTGGGGTAACTGTAGCCGTCAGGTGAAAAAAATGAAACTTACAGTGGCAAACATAAGCGATAAGATGAGACAAGACAGGTTTGCCTATATTAATTTTTGGGGTTGGCCTGAATGTAGCGGTGTGAAATATACCCGTCATACCGCCGGCTTACGCGCATTTGGGGCGCACTTGCGCCATTTGCGCAAACAACGGGAATTGTCGCAGGAACAATTAGCCTGGAAGTTATTTAGTGTGATAAAACTTGGCCCGGTTTTTTAACCCCAGGCCAAACTTTACCACACTAATAACGGATAACGGATAACTAATAACTAACCCAGGAATATCTTCCCGTTCCACCATTCCGTTTCAATAATCGCTTCGTTTTTCCGGTAAAAATTCAAGGCCGGATCATTCCAGTCCAGCACCTGCCACTTCACCAGACGGCAGCCCCGGCGGCGGCCTTCTTCCAGGAAAGCATCGAACAACATCTGGCCTGCCCCGAATCGGCGACACTCCTCTGTCACCACAAAATCGTCGAGGTACAACATTTTGCCTTTCCAGGAAGAATAGGCCATGTAGAACAGTGTCATCCCAATCACTTTGCCGTCCATTTCGGCAACATGGCTTTCAAACAGGCCATTCCGAAAATCTTCGCGATATTCCTCTACTGTTGCCGCAACGGCTTCCGGCGCTTTTTCATACACCGCCAGTTCGAACATCAGGCCGTGGATAGCAGGTAAATCCGCTTCTGTTGCGGGTCGGATGGTAATGTTGGACATCGAGTTTGGTTTGGTTGTTAGTTATCGGTTATCAGTTATCGGTTTTCAGGCCGGAAATTGGAAAGGAGGCACCTGTCATTTCCCCATGTCGAACCGGATAACTGATAACTGATAACCGATAAACAGACTATGGTTCGTCGAACATATTGTAATACAGTTTCAGCGTTTCATCCTTTTCTTTTTCCTTGATGTCGCTGAGGATCGTTCTCAGGGCTGCTACCTTATCCATTTCTCCCTTTTCCTTGTAAAAATTGCGGATATCGGCAATTGCTTTGGTGGCCCCGAAACGGCGCCACTGGCTGGTGCCTGCGTCTAAAGCGATGTTCTTGAAACGATCGACTCCGCTGTCGATCAGTACAGGATCGCCAATGCCGACCAAGAATTTCCGGTAGTTTTCAAAAAATGAAAAGGCGCCCATATAGTCCACCTTGTCTATTTTTTGTTCAAAAAACGGCAGGTTGGCCCGATCCGGGTTTTCGCCGTATAATTCTGTTAAAACCGGGATAATGGATTCACTTTCGTCGTTTTGCAGTACTTTGGATGCGGCTACTGCCGCCAGGGGATCCAATTTGGTAAGCCCCGAAAGTGCCGCGCCCACAACGCTGTACGCCTGGTCGGGCGCCAGTCCTTTTTGAAACAGGGGAATATATTGTTTGTCGCCGGTTTCAGCCAGCAATTCCAGGGCCGTGGCTTTGGTTCCGGGGTCGGTATCTTTTTCCGCAATGCCGGCCACCACCGATAAAACCGTTGCTTTGGAGGGATCGACGTTTTGAAGCGCTTTTTGGCGAATACCGTGAAATGGGTCTTTCAATGCTGCTTCAAATACCTGGTCTTTGAGAGCCGTTTTTTCATCTTGCAGTGCTTCGAGCGCTTCCCAGCGGGCGAGGAAATGCGGTACATTCCGGTACATAAATGCCCACTCTTCCGGCGTATGGTTATCGCGTTTGACAGCGAGCAAGGCTCTGCCGGCATCCGTATCGATCAGTGCCGGGCGGCTGGGCGCATCGAAACTGAACGTTTGGCTGCGTTTGGTCAGTCGGATGCGTTCGCGGGTAACTTTACCCGATGCGTCATACATATCGACGGTAAGCGGAAGGTCAAAAATAGGGACAACACCTTCTCCTTCTTGTGTTTGTGTGATGGTGACGGTCGCTTTTTTGGCGCTTTCATCCCAGCCGTAGTTGATGTCGAGGTTGGGGTGACCGGCACTGAAAAACCACTGGTTAAAAAACCAGTTGAGGTCCTGCCCGGTTACGTCTTCAAAAGTAAGCCGTAGTTCGTGGGCTTCCACATCGGTAAATTCATGTTTTTTCAGGTAGCGTTGCAGCCCGGTGAAAAAAGCATCGTCGCCAATCTGATTGCGCAACATGTGCAGGATGGCGCCGCCTTTGTTATAGGAATGCGCATCAAACATATCTTCCCGGCTGTCGAAAGCAAAATGGATGAGCGGGTGACCGCCGCCGGCTGCTGAAAATACATAGCCCTGGCGTTCCTGCATTTCATGGAAATCAGCGGCATCCTTTCCGTATTTGTGTTCCATCCACAGGTATTCGGAATAGTTGGCAAATCCTTCATTGAGGGTGAGGTTCGACCAGCTTTCAGTGGTGACCAAATCGCCAAACCAGTGGTGGAACATTTCATGCGCCACTACTTTTTCATTGGTGAGGTGGTCGTCCAGGAGTTCGCGTTTGTTTTTTTGCATAAACTCCCCGAAAATTACAGACGTGGTATTTTCCATGGCCCCGCTCACGTAGTCGCGCACAACCACCTGCGCAAATTTGGACCAGGGGTATTTATAACCGAGTTTGTCGGAGAAAAAATCAAGCATTTCGGTGGTATAGGGGTAAATATCGCGGGCATACGCCTCGTACTTAGGCTCCACATAATAATCCACGTCGATGCCGCGCCACTTGTCTTTAACGACCGCATATTCCCCGATAGCCATCATAAAGAGGTAGGGCGCATGGGGTTTGTCCATTTTCCAATAATCGGTACGGGTGCCGTCGGCGTTCTTTTTGGAAGAGAGCATGACGCCGTTAGAGAGTGTTTTAAATTTCTGCTCCACCGTGATATACATTTCCTGGGTGCAGCGCTCATTGGGTTTGTCCACGGTTGGGAACCAGAAGGAATTGCTTTCCGTCTCGCCTTGCGTCCAGATTTGCATGGGTTTTTCTTTATCCGCGCCATCGGCATTGATAAAATAAAGCCCTTTGTCCTGGGTAATTGCCGCACTTCCGCCGATGCTTTCGCGTTCGTCCGGTTTGGCGGTATACTGAATGGCGACTTTAAATTCATCGTTCCGGGTGTACGTTTTGCCCAGATGGATAGTCAGTCGTTCATTGTTGTAATCGTATTTGAGTTGCTCCGGCTTGCCGTCAAAGGTCACGGATTTAATGTCAAAATTTTTGGCATCCAGTTTTACCTTGTCGGTCGGATAGAACCAGGGGCGCATGGTGAGGGTGGCTCTACCATTGGCGCGTTTTTTCGGCCAGTCGAAAGATATTTCAATTTTGGTATGCAGCAGGTCGTGCTCAAATGTGTTAGAGGGGTTGTAAGGCGGCAGCGTGTCCGGCGCCTGCTGCTTTTCGGGCATTACTTCCGCCTCGTCCATCATGGCGTATTCGACGGGTTCTTCGGCCTCTTCTTCTTCGCCCATCAGGGGTTTGCCCATTGTATCCCAGACCACAGGTTCCTGGGCAGGCGTGGGTGTAGAAGCCATTTGAGAGCCTGACTTGGGTGTGCAAGCCATGTAGAGCGTACATACGGCGAGCAGCGTCGGTAAAAACAATTTTCGCATTAAGATTTGATTTATGGAAATACGGATAGGTTGGTAAAAAGGTTGAATAAGGGGTAGATGCAAATAGAGACGCAAAATTCACATTTCAAATCCAGCTTTTTAACAAACTTTGCGACGTTTTCGGCTAACCGCCTGTTTTTTATTCTCATCAACTGTACCACAACGCTCTTGGAACAAAAAACGTACCTCGACCATCTGATTGATTTAGGCTGGAAATTCGGCCCTAAAGTACTCAGCGCGCTGGCGCTCCTGATTATCGGCCTATGGGTGATTAAACGCCTGATTCGCGGATTTGATATGTTTCTACGATCCAAAAAGGTGGATCCCAGCCTGCGCCCGTTTTTTACTTCGCTCTGCGATACGGGTATGAAGGTGATCCTGATATTGATGTTAGCCAGTACCGTAGGCATAGAAACAACTTCTTTTATTGCCATTTTTTCGGCTATTGCTTTTTCCATCGGACTTGCCTTGCAGGGTAGCTTAGGCAATTTTGCCAGCGGCGTTCTAATTTTACTGTTCCGGCCCTTCCGGGTGGGCGACTTGATTTCCGTCAGCGATAAAACGGGGAAAGTTACTGAAATTCAGATATTTAGCACGGTTTTAATGATGTCTTCCGGAAAAAAAATTATTATTCCCAACAGTAAAATGACAGAAGGCCCGATTCAAAACATCGCGGAAGGATCGGACGTGCAAGCCGAAGTGAGTTTGCTGCTTGATAGTAAAACAGCGCTCGACTGGCTCCGCGCAACGGTGGAGGAAGTGGCTGTCCGCTGCCCGTATGCTTCAGGTTTCGGTCCTGCCGAGGTACAAATCAGCGGCATGAGCCGCGATGATATAAAAGTTCAAATCGCAGTTTGGACAAAAGGTGAAACGTATGAA
>JAYSZC010000348.1:0-4553 GCA_043738235.1 Lewinellaceae bacterium
AACTGCAAAATGCTTCCGGTTTATAGAATTCATTCGGTACGTTTTTAGTACTTTAAGCCCGAAAAATCATGCCTTTTGTAAAAATGTCCAGTAGTGTGCGGCTAGTGGCACCATTAAACCAAGATGTACTTTTCGCCTCGCCCGGTGTACCTGCCCCCAATAAACCTCTCTTCATCGCTGCGCTCGGTGTTTTTTTTCAACACCGAGCGCATACGTCCAGCAGGCTGTCGAAAGTATTCCGCAATGTCTGGCCAGACCAGGGAACAATGGGCAAAGCCCACAGGAAATTATACGCGAGGCGGAGCCTCCCAAACAGTATTAAAATCTTTGTGAGTACTTCCCTACTTTCGCAGCGCCAAACTTACTTTCTACATGAAAAAATTGACCCGTCTTGTACTGGGCTGTGCGCTGCTTATGAGCCAGACCGCCCTCTTCGCCCAACAAACATTTCCCGTCGCCGCGCCATCCGATGAGCGCGCAGGCGTTCATGCTTTCACCAATGCAACGATCTATACCGATTACAAAACCCGCGTTGAAAATGCCACTTTGCTGATCCGCGAGGGCAAGGTGATCGCCGCCGGCCCGAATGTAACTGTGCCGAAAGAAGCCGCCGTACACGATTGCAGCGGTAAAACGATTTACCCCGGATTTATCGATCTCTATGCCACCGGATACGGTCTGCCTGCTCCGCCGCCCGATGCCCGCGGCGGATTCGGACAACCCCGGCAAGCACTGAGTTCCAAAAAAGGCCCGTATTCCTGGAATGAAGCGCTGCGCCCGGAATACAACGCCGCAGGCATTTTTTCCATTGATGCCAAAGCCGCCGAAGAATGGCGTAAAATCGGCTTCAGCGCCCTGCTCACGCACAATGCCGACGGTATCTCCCGCGGAACGGGCGCCCTAATCGCACTCGGCGAAGACCGCGAACACGAAATGATCCTGGTGGAAAAAGCGGGCCATTTCCTGTCTTTTCGCAAAGGCAGCAGCCCCCAGAATTACCCGACTTCCCTCATGGGCTGCATTGCGCTCATCCGCCAGACCTACCTTGACGGGCAGTGGTACAAACTCGAAGGTTTCAAGGAGGAAAAAAACCTTTCGCTCGAAGCCTGGAACGCCCTGCTCGATTTGCCGCAGATATTTGAATCCACGGAAAAACTCGACGCCATCCGCATCGCCCGCATCGGGCAGGAATTCGGCATAAAATACATCGTGAAATCTGCCGGCGACGACTACCAGCGCCTGCCGGAGATCGCCGCCACGGGTCAGTCGCTGATCGTGCCACTTAACTTCCCGGAAGGTTTCGACCTGCGCGACCCCTACGATGCGCTCAACACGCCCCTGAAAGACCTGAAACACTGGGAATTTGCACCCGCCAATCCGGCGCGTTTGCAAGGCGCAGGCGTGAATTTTGCGCTGACGACCAATGGTTTAAAAGAAAAAAACAAGTTTTGGGAAAACCTCCGAAAAGCGGTTGAATACGGCCTGAGCGAAGAAACAGCCCTGAAAGCGCTGACCTACAACCCGGCGAATTTTATCCGCAGTTACAACCAGATCGGCAGCCTCGAAGCGGGCAAAATCGCCAACTTCCTAATTACCAACGACAAACTTTTTAAAGCGGATGGTAAAATTTACCAGAACTGGGTAAAAGGAAACTTGTTTGAAATCACGCCCGACAAGACGCTGCCGTCCACGGCGATGGGTGTTTACCAACTCCAGGTCGGCGCTGCGACTTATACCATGACAATAAAAGGTAAGACGGAAGCGCCGGAAACACAAATCATGCGCGCCGACAGTTCCAAAACAAAAGCGACGTTGACGTACAATAACACCGGCGCGGTGCTGCTTACATTTCAGCCCGATTCATCCAAAAAAGACCTGGTATCGCTGTCCGGACTGATGGGTACGAAAGAGTGGGTCGGTCAAGGTACCTTGCCGGATGGCAGTTGGGTCAATTGGAAAGCGACTTACCTCAAACCCGACGCCGATAACAAACCGACAAAACAGCCGCCTGTTGTAAAAATTGAAACCGGCGACCTGATTTTTCCTTTTACTGCATTCGGCTGGAAGGAAAAACCCCAGCAACAAACCGTGCTGATTCAAAATGCAACGGTGTGGACCAGTGAAAAAGAAGGTGTTTTGCAAAATACCGACGTGCTGATTTCCAACGGAAAAATCAATAAAATCGGCAAAAAACTGCCTGTGCAGGACAATGCCATCGTAGTGAACGGCACCGGCAAACACGTCACTGCCGGCATCATCGACGAGCACTCGCACATTGCGGCCACCCGCAGCATCAATGAGGGTTCGCAGGAAAGCAGCGCCGAGGTGCGCGTCGCCGATGTGATCGATTCGGAGGACACCGACATTTATCGCCAGTTGGCCGGCGGCGTCACCAGCAGCCATATTCTGCACGGTTCGGCCAATCCCATCGGCGGCCAAACGCAATTGCTCAAACTGCGCTGGGGTTATATGCCGGAGGATATGAAATTTCAGAACTGGCCGGGATTTATCAAATTTGCCCTCGGCGAAAACGTAAAACAGAGCAGCAGCAACACCAGCACGCGTTTTCCGCAGTCCCGTATGGGCGTGGAGCAGGTGTATGTCGACTATTTCACCCGCGCACAGGAATACGGCAAACTGAAAAAATCGGGCAAACCATACCGCAAAGACCTGGAACTAGAGGCATTGCTGGAAATCCTGGAGAGCAAACGTTTCATCACCTGCCACTCTTACGTACAGTCCGAAATCACGATGATGATCCGGGTGGCGGAGCAATTCGGTTTCAAACTCAACACCTTCACACACATCCTGGAAGGTTTTAAAGTAGCCGATAAAATGGCCAAACACGGGGCAGGCGCTTCTACTTTCAGCGACTGGTGGGCTTACAAATACGAAGTGTACGAGGCCATTCCGCAAAACGCAAAAATGATGGCCGACCGCGGCGTTGTGGTGGCCATCAACTCCGACGACGCCGAAATGGCCCGCCGCCTGAATCAGGAAGCCGCTAAATCGGTCATGTACGCCGGTATGAAAGAGCAAGAAGCCTGGAACATGGTGACCATCAATCCGGCCAAACTACTGCGCGTCGACAAACAAACGGGCAGCCTCAAAGCCGGCAAAGACGCCGATGTGGTGCTCTGGAACGAAAATCCGCTGTCGGTCTACGCCAAAGCCGAAAAAACCTGGGTGGACGGCATTTTATTTTTCGACCGACAGGAAGATGCAAAAATGCAGGACTGGGTACGCATGGAACGCGCGCGCCTGATCCAGAAAATTCAGGCGGCTAAAAAAGGCGGCGAAGGCGGCGAAAAACCGAGCGCAGCTAAACAACATTACCATTGTGATAGTGAGGAGGACGAAGGATAGGGCGTTTAAGTAAAAGGGCAAAAGACAAAAAGCAAAGGGCAAAAAAACGGCCACTCAGCCAATTTTATCTGGGTGGCCGTTTTTTTGCCCTTTGCTTTTTGTCCTTTGCCTCTTCACTTAAATGCTTGATTATCAGCACTAATAATCAATAACTACTTATATTTCTTTAAATACGCTATTATCAATTAACCGCACCTCCCCGGCAAAAGCCGCCGTACAGGCTACGATAAAATCGCTATCATCCCAATGCTCCACGGGCAGGAGTGAAATCCCGTCCACGATGTCAAAATACTCCGGTCGAAGTCCGGCCTGGCGGAGCTGTTCCATGGCCTCCGTTTGGATCGCCGAAGCGGGTCGGCGGCGCATTTCCGCCTTGGCCCAGGTCAGTGTTTGGTAAATGGCCGGCGCCACAGCCCGCATATCGGGGCTAAGCCGCCTGTTCCGGCTCGACATGGCCAATCCGTCGGGTTCGCGCACTGTGGGGCACATCACCAGTTCGATGGGCATCTCTAACTGGCGAATCATATCGCGGACGATGGTCAGTTGCTGGAAATCCTTCTGGCCCATGTACAGGCTTTGCGGACGGACGATGTCGAGGAGGCGGTGAACCACAGTAGCCATACCGATAAAGTGGCCGGGGCGAAATACGCCTTCCATCACTTCATCCAGTTGCCTGAAATCCAGGTCGATGGTGACTGTTTGCCCGGCCGGATACACCTCCTCCACGGGCGGCATAAAGAGCGCGTCGCAGCCGGTATCGTGGAGCAGGGGCATGTCTTTTTCCGGCGTGCGGGGGTATTTTTCCAGGTCCTTCGGGTCGTTGAACTGCGTCGGATTGACAAAAATACTGGCGACACTGCTGTGCCCGTCGCGGCGCGACAGCCGAACGAGTTCCATGTGACCATCGTGCAAAGCGCCCATAGTAGGCGCGAAACCTATGCTGCGGCCGGCCGCGCGTTCAGCCGCTATCCAGGATTGGAGGTCGGCCACTTTTTTGAAAATAAGCATCGTGATTCTTAGTTGGCTTGCGCTGGCAAATGTATGCGGCTAAGTTCGGCGCGAGGCATATCGAATCAGAATTTCTTTTGAATATTAGATAGTATACAGAATTAGGGTTGTAAAATAACGCGCACTTACCTTTGTGGTATGAAAGCGTTAAGATACCGAGACATAAATGAGAAAAAGGA
>JAYSZC010000349.1:0-4545 GCA_043738235.1 Lewinellaceae bacterium
GTAGTGAGTGGCCTCTCGTTAAGGGAATGTTGAGAACATTCTTCTTACGAGAGGCCACTCACTACTCACTACTCACAACTCACAACATCAGTCCCAGCAAATACTCCCCATACCCACTCTTCAAATATTTGTTCCCCAGCCGTTCCAGGGCCGCATCGTCGATGAAGCCCATATCCCAGGCAATTTCTTCAATACAACCGATTTTCAGGCCCTGGCGATCTTCGATGGTTTCGATAAACTGTCCGGCCTGCATCAGGCTTTTGTGGGTGCCGGTGTCGAGCCAGGCATATCCGCGGCTCATCACGCGCACCTGCAATTGTCCTTTGGACAGGTAAATCCTGTTGACATCCGTAATTTCGTATTCGCCGCGCGGACTGGGTTGCAGGTTGCGGGCGATATCGACCACCGAATTATCGTAAAAGTACAGGCCCGGTACAGCGTAATGGCTTTTGGGTAGGGCCGGTTTCTCCTCGATACTGATCGCTTTAAAATTTTCATCAAATTCCACCACACCGTAGCGCTCCGGATCGGCCACCTGGTAAGCGAAAATAATGCCTCCTTCCGGATTGGAACAGGAGCGCAACATCTCACCCAGTCCGGCGCCGTAGAAAATATTATCTCCCAGGATCAATGAGGCGGAATCTTTACCGATAAAAGGCGCTCCCAGCACGAAAGCCTGCGCCAGGCCATTCGGGTTGGGCTGCTCGACATAAGAGAAGTTCATGCCCAACTCCTGCCCGTCTCCAAATAATTGCTGAAATTTGGGTAAATCATAAGGCGTGGAAATAATAAGAACATCCCGGATACCCGCCAGCATGAGGGTAGAAAGCGGGTAATAAATCATGGGCTTGTCATACACCGGCATGAGTTGTTTGCTCACAGCCAGGGTAAGTGGATATAGCCGGGTGCCAAGCCCACCGGCGAGGATAATACCTTTCATCATAGTTGAACGCTCGTTTGGAAGCGCAAAAAACGCACCTTCTGAGCGCACGGCGCATTCTTTGTGGAAAAAACAAATAAATTTTAGATTTTTGTAGCGCTTTGCTCCCAGCGCAAAGTGGTTTTGAATGAAAGATGAGCACAAACGCCTGAAAATCAAACCATCAAACCTTTACCCGCCGAAGCCTTTTTAGGCGAAGGAGGGTCAAACCATCAAACCTGACTTATACCTGCTTTGATTGCCTTTTGCACTTTGCAATTTTGCCTTTTTTAAATATCTCCACCATGCCATTGACAACAGATGATTTTATTCGGGTAGCGGCGCCCTCCTTAGAGAAACTCCGCGCCCGTTACGGCGATTCGCTGCCACAAGTTTCCGACATCCGGGATGCCCAGGGCCACCAGTACGTCAACCTGGTTCAGGAAGGCGGCGGGGTACTCGGCGTCGCATTGGTCGGTTACACCTATGTACTCGAACAAATGGGCATTCGTTTTATGAAGATGGCCGGTACCAGCGCCGGGGCCATTAATACCATGCTGATGACCTGCCTTGGCAATAAAGAAGATGCCAAATCGCTGGCCGTACTGGATCATATCAACAAAAAACCGCTGTTCGATTTCGTGGATGGCGATCCGACGGCTAAAGCGATAATCAAGCGCTTCATCACCTCCAAAAGTTTCTTCAAAAGACTGCTGATACTGATCGCAAGCACATTAATTGTTTTTGTCATCGCGATCCCCGTGCTGGCATTTGCTTCCGGTACAGGCCGTTACAGTTGGTTGTTTGGGACATCCCTGTCCCTGAGCCTGCTGTCGGGCGGTTTCATTATTTACATGATATGGTGGGCCATGAGCAACCGCCGGAAATTTTACAATTCCGAATTCGGCATCAATCCCGGTAAAAAATTTGAGGAATGGATAGGCGGCATTCTGGCCGAAAAAGGCATTCACGACCTGAATGACCTGCGGGCGCATGTAGCCAAAAAACCGGAAGGCGGCTTCCAACTGGTACGAGCCGAAAAGGATGTCCCCATGGACGATCTGAACAACCCGGTACTCGAAGATTTTCTCAGTATCGTCACTTCCGATCTGACCAACCAGATGAAGGTGGAGTTCCCACGCATGTGGCAGCTGTACTGGGACGACGCTGCCAAGGTGCATCCGGCTTTTTTTGTCCGGGCCTCCATGTCTGTGCCTTTTTTCTTCAAACCTTTTGTCGTGCGGGATATCGCTGCAGACCGGGTGCTGCCGGCCTGGGGACAATTTATCGGTGTGGAAGACATGAACCGCATTCCGGATGTCACACATTTTGTGGACGGCGGGCTGATTTCCAATTTCCCCATCAATGTTTTTTTTAACCCAAAAGTGGACAAGCCCCGGCTACCCACCTTCGGCATCAGGCTCGACGATAGCGCCCCGGGTACGTCTAAACAACAGTATAAATCATTGGGAGAATATGCCGGGGCCATGATCGGCACCCTCCGCTCGCATTACGACCGGGAATTTCTGCTCAAAAATGCCGATTTCAACCGAACCGTCGGCCGTATCGACGTGCGCGGTATCAACTGGCTCAATTTCAATATTTCGGATAAGGAAAAACTGGAACTGTTCCGCAGGGGCGCCGAAGCGGCAACCCGTTTCCTGCTCGGGCCGGATCCGAAACCCGAAGAGGAAGGTCTGGAAAGCACCGGCGGCGGCGGTTTTAACTGGGAATACTACAAGGTGTGCCGGCAGGAAATGAAAAAGATGCTGGATAAGTAGCGCAAGAACCCTGTTCGGCTTTTTACTGTAGGGATTGTCCTCCCATTACTTCTAAAAGCATCATCTAAAAAGTTTGGGTTGGGTTCTTCGCTTGTCCTCCCCCGGCCTGCGGCCACCCCCTCCAAAGGGGGATAGGCTCCGCGCTCGGCTCAAGAGGTGGAATTTAGCCAAATAATCTGTTCATTATCAAAGACTTGCCCTCCCAGGAAAAGCCGAGCGCGGAGCCTATCCCCCTTTGGAGGGGGTGGCCGCAGGCCGGGGGAGGATAAGCGAAGAACCTAAACCAAACCCACATACCATGAAAACAGAAAAATCAAACAACCTGTACAACAAACAACTTAAACCCTTCTCCCAGCAACTTCGCAACAGGGGTACAAAGGCCGAAGCATGTTTATGGAAATATGTACTCCGAGCCGGGCAAATGAAAGGATACGAATTTCGTCGCCAGCGACCCATCTCAGGGTTCATCACTGACTTTCTGTGTTTTAAATTAAATTTGGTCATCGAGGTAGATGGTTTATCCCATTTATGGGATGAAACTGCCATACGTGATGAGCGAAAGGAGCAGGTGCTTTCAGATGCAGGCTTTACGGTGTTGCGCTTCAGCGACCATGAAGTATTACGCGACATTAATACAGTGCGCCAGCAAATAGAATGGTGGATAGAGGCGTGGGAAGAGGCTCATAGAGGCACTACTCCAGGCCAGTGGTAGGGGGCCATCGGTACAAATTTTTGATGCCCCTTATTGTGCAACCAAAATTTTGTACTGATGGCCCCCTACCACCCCTAATAACGAAGAACCGATAACCAATAACTAAACTACAGCACCTTCAGCAGTTCCTCTTCCAAATTATTTCTCGGGTTAATCGCCACGATTTTACCGTCGCGGCCGATCAGGAAAGTTTTTGGAATGGCGCGTACGCCGTACACAGCAGCCGGTGCGCTGTCCCACCATTTCAGGTCGCTCACGTGGCTGTCCCACAACAGGCCGTCCTGTTTAATGGCTTGCACCCATTTTGCTTTTCCGTCGGGGCGGTCCAGCGATACGCTGAATACATCGAAACCTTTGGGATTGTACTTTTTGTAGGTTTCCACCACGTGCGGATTGGCTTTGCGGCAAGGGCCGCACCAGGATGCCCAAAAGTCGAGCAACACAACTTTGCCTTTCAGGGACGACAAGGAACGCACTTTTCCGTCGGGGCCGGCGAGGCTGATTTCAGGAGCCGGCATACCCACTTGAATCAGCTCGCCTGCATTCTGCTGGCCGATCTGTTTTTCAATATCGCCGACCATTTTAGTATAATCGGTCGAGTATTTAGAGCCAGGCATGGCTACGGCGAGGTTGCTACCGGCCGTTTTGAAATCACCCATAAACGACCCGGGATTTTGTCCCAGCAATTGTGAAGTCAGAAAAGCCTTCATCAAAGGGTTGCAGCCTTTGTTGATGACTGCGCGGGCTTCCTCCACACTTTTTGCCTGGATTTTGAGTAAATCCTGGATAATACCGGCATAACAGGTGAATGTTTCGGAACCTTTCACTTCCACCTGCATGCGGTCGATCGTGGCGAGATCGCCTTTGAGCTCCACCGTATTCTCTTTGCCATCCAGCATGAAATACATTTTTTTAGCGCCGATACCGAGGCGATACAATCCGGCTTCAAAAGCCTTGTCCAACTTGATTTCAAAATTGCCATTGGCGTCGCAGGTAACGCGCCCCAACGCAACATTAGAGCGATCAAAATGCGCCTGCTCTAACAATACCTGCAGGTTGGATGCGCCGGTGATGGTACCTTTCAGCGCATGGTCGTTCTGGCCGGCGCAGGCATAAAAAAACAGCGTTGCAGG
>JAYSZC010000350.1:0-4540 GCA_043738235.1 Lewinellaceae bacterium
TTGCGTAAGTGCGGGGGGAGCATCGATTATCATGTTGTTGTAACCACGAAAATCGGGCTTTCTCCCGCCTTTTTTCAAAAATGTCCAGTAGTATGGACTGCACCTTTTTATGTTATTAAAAACTAACTGGAGCAACCGCAGACAATTCCTGCGTATCAATACCGTTCATTCGACGGGATGGCGCATTTTTGTGTCCGTTAAGTAGGTGTGCAAAATTAGTTTATACTAAATCTTCTGTAACGCATTGATTTACATTGCTTTTTGCCATTTGCTTTTTTGCCATTTTACTTATGTAGCCGCCGCAAAACTTTTTAAACCATTCAACCTTGACTATCTTTTCAAGTTTGTTTATCCACATATCCATGAAACGTCTCCATTTACTGACCTTATTGCTGAGTTTGTCACTCCCCCATGTGGCGCCTGCCCAGATGGTTCGCACCCTGTACCAACTATTTGAAGTGGACTCCGCCAAAACCATCCAGCTGGAAATTTCCGATATTTATGAAATCGATACCTGGGCAGGTAACAGTGTCCTCATTGAAACCACCATCAACCTGGGCAACGGATCGCCGGAAATTCTCGATTTTTTGATCAAAAAAGGTCGCTACGATGTGGTAATCGACACGTCCAGTAAAGAGACCGTCCGGCTGTACACCAAAATGCCCGACCGCGATAAAAACAAACTGAAAACGCCGGCAGGCGAGGTGACAGAAATCCCCGAGGCCAAAATTTTTGTACCGGATACTTTTATCTGGACCGACGACAAAAAGACGCTTACACGGAAAGAGTAGCGCCGAACCCAGTTCGGCGCTACGTTACCTCCGAACGCAGCACGCCTGCTGCCAACCGTGTTTCCAACAAATCGCCGGCTTGCACATCCGCTGCATTCGTCAGCATCTTGCCTTGGTGGCTAGTCAGGCTGTAACCTCTTTGTAAAATACGTTCGGGCGACAAGGCCACGCAAAGTGCTTCAGCGTGATCCAGGCGGGTGCGTTGTGTACGGATAGCGCCTGCTGCCAGTGCCGGCAGCGCCGCTTCCCAGTTATCCAAATGTTGTGCTGCGCGGTTCAACCTTTGTTTGCCCGCCAATGTCAGCTCCATTTCCAGCCGGTTTAGTTCCAGGGCGCCGTATTTGAGTTGAAATTCAGCCATAGCCTGCAATTGCCCGGCTAACTGTAGCAGCCTGTTTTCAAAAAAGAGGTTGTGCTGGATCAGGTATTCCGCCACTGCCGTGGGCGTTTTCAGGGACGTATGGGCCACGAGATCGAGTACCGTTTCGTCTGCGTCGTGGCCGATACCGCTGAGCACCGGCAATGGCATTCGAGCCAGTGCCTGACAAAGTTCCAGGTTGTCGAATGCAGCCAGGTCGAGCCGTGCGCCGCCGCCGCGTACCATGACTACACAATCGTAAAACGCTGCTTCCGAGGCTACCTTCGCCAATGCATCCCGCATTTCAGCAGCTGCGTTCACACCTTGCACAGACGACTCAAATAATTGACAATCAAAATAATACCCGAATTTATTGCCCTTGAGTTGTTCGAGGAAATCCTGCCTGCCTGCCGCTCCTTCCGAACTGATGACCGCTATCCGTTGCAACACGGGAGGCAGGGAGAGGCGGCCATTCTGTTCCAGCAGTCCCTGCGCGCTTAAGGTGGCGATCGTTTGCCGGCGCAGGCGCTCCATCTCCCCGAATGTAAAAGCCGGATCCAGATCGCAAATCAACAATTTGAGGCCGTAACGTTCGTGAAAATCAACCCTTACCTGCATTTTTACCTGTAAACCCGCCTGCAGAACGGCATCCAGATCAGGCCCGAGTGCGGCGCGCAAACGGCGGAAATCATTGGCCCACAGCACGGCGGAAGCCTGGGCCAATAATGATTCACCCGAACCTTTTTGAATCAGTTCGAGGTAGTAATGGCCTTTCGAGCGACTGCATTGAGAGATTTCGGCAGTGATCCAGATCGCCTGCTGAAAATTCAGCGCCAACACCCGGCGAATAAATTCCTGAAGATCGAAGAGGGAGTGGACTTGCATGATGTTTAGGGATGAGGAATGAGGAATGAGGAATGAGGGATGACCAAACATGATGTCGGACATAACGCTCGGTCATTCCTCATCCCTCATTCCTCATCCCTGGTAGTCACGCTCGGTCATTCCTCATCCCTCATTCCTCATCCCTGGTAGTCACGCTCGGTCATTCCTCATCCCTCATTCCTCATCCCTAAACTATTTACGCGTAATAGTCGGACAACGGATATAACCGAAATAATACTGCACGCCCACGCCCAGAAGGAAATAGGAGTCATTGTTTTTGCCATTGCCGCGCTGGCGACCGGCCTCTCCAATTTTCGGCTCTATAGACCGGTCTGACAGGTCGGCGCCTATTTCGCCGCGTTGTGCACGGATATCGCGCACATCGGCGTAGTTGCCGCTTACATCGTCGAGGTAATCTGTAAAGACCTTGCGGGCGCTCAATTCCAGGTTGATGCTCCAGCGATAGGAAAGATCCATTTTAAAACCTACCCCGTATGCAATTGCAGCCTGGGCGGTGTTGTATTCTTCTCCCCTGAACTGGCCTTCCGTGCCGTATTCGCTCAGGGAATACCAGGTGCCGTCTAATTCGGCTTTCGGGTTAAAATAGAAGAACGAAGGGCCGGCAAACATATACGGTGTGTACCAGTATTCGCGGTGCCCGTGTACATAGGGCAAGAAGTTAAATTCGAATTGTAATACCGCATCGGCGATCAGGCTGCGAAAGTGCAGGTTGCGGCGCTGTTCGAAGATGTTTTTTGAATCAGCGTCATAGGCGCTGATACTTCCGGCATTCAGCCCAAATTTCAAGGCCAGCCGGTCATTAAAATTGAACCGGGCATTCAGGCCGCCTGCTAAATGTATGCGATCCAGCCGCCAATTGGTATTCAGGTCGCCAAAATAATTGGAAACGCCGATCTGGCCGCCGGCTTCCCAGCCTCGCATTTGGCCAAAAACGCTGTTTTGTTGCAACAAAACCATTCCGGTCAGGAGTATCCAAAGTCTTACTTGAGTCATGTAAATCGAAAATTGAGGGCGCAAAAATAGGCAGACAAAACGTGGGAAATTCCACTTACCCAAAGTTTTACACCGTTTGTCGCCAAAAACGTGCCGAAAGCACTGTCTGGTATAATTGATGGCGTACTTATTTGCTGAAGCGTTGCCCAGTTGGTTATCAGTTATCAGTTATCAGTTATCTGTTATCAGTTATCAGTTATCAGGGTGGTGACTCTTGGCTAAAGTTATTTGCCAGGCCAAGAGTTACCACCCTGATAACTGATAACCAATAACTAATAACTTTTTATCAACGCCGGTCGTTGCGACATTTCATGGTAACAAAACACGCCTTCGGCAAAATAGTGGCAAACCATACTTTTGCGGGTCGCGCCGGGGCGTGTAATCGGGCTTCCGCCGTGCAGCAGGTTGGCGTGCCAGATGAGTACGTCGCCGCGTTTGGCTACAAAAAGTTGCTTTTGAAGACCGTTTTCGGCAATTACTTCCGCCATTTTATTCTCGTAACGGCGGTTGCTGTTTTCACCGATGGTAAAAAATGTATTGCCCGAGTTGTAATGTTCCGTCGTGATGATTGGCAGCCGGTGACTGCCCGGGTAATAAAACAAAGGGCCGTTGTCTTCCGTACAATCTTCCAGGGCAATCCAGGTAGCGATGAGATAGCCGGGCGGTTCGGTCATCATGTGGATGGAGTCGGAATGCGCGCGTTGTTCGCTACCCGCAGTAAAATTCATGGACTGAAAGGGCAACGCGGGTTTGCCCAGCAAAAAAGACAAAATTTCCAGCAATGGCCGGTGCCGGAAAAAACTTTCGGCAACATCGCTTTGTTCGGGCAGGTTGAAAATTTTGCGGCCGGTATAGTTAAAACCGGTTTCGCCGCTATCGAGCAACCGGTCTATTTCCGCATTGAGCGCCGTCGTAGCACTTTCCGGAAAATAATTTTCCAGCACCGTATAACCATCTGTTACAAATTGCCGTATTTTCGACTGCATGCCCGCATCCATTGTCTGAAACCCGCTGTGTTGGTTCAGCCTTTCCAATGCCCCGGGTTGGTCGAGCCAGGGAATATCGGGATCGTGCTTACCGCCGAAATCCTTGCTGCCGATCGGGCTAAAAACATTTTTCCGAAGCCCGAAACGGCGATAATACGCCCGGTTAGCGCGCAATTGTCCGGCATGCAACCAATTGTTAATGACGTAGGAGGCTTTCAGATTCCGCAAAAAACCGGTGTATTTTTGAAAAAAACGGGCAAGCATGTTTGGTTATCAGTTATTGGTTATCAGTTATCCGGGGGTGTTTCAGGCTGAAATGAGTGAATAAGGGTCATTTCTGCTCCCGAAATGGTTATCAGTTATCGGTTATCAGTTATCGGGGGGTGTTTCAGGCTGGAATGAGTGGATAAGGGTCATTTCTGCTCCCGAAATGGTTATTGGTTATTTGGGTTCCAAGGGGTGCATTTTAAAACGTCGTTGCGGTATATTGACGGGAGAACGAATGA
>JAYSZC010000351.1:0-12371 GCA_043738235.1 Lewinellaceae bacterium
GGACTGGGTGGATTTCGAGCTGAATTTTATGCTCAACCACAATTACCACACGGCGGTCGCCAACGAACTTTTTAACAAACGAAAAGCCAAACATATCCAGATATTACTCAAACAGAAACGTAGACTCAACCCCGACAAAGCACCGACTGTGGAAGAGCTGGCGCTGATGGATGAAGAAGAAAAAAGCGGCAATATCAAAAAAGTGCTGCGCGAGAGTGAAAACGAACTCAAAATGGCCCGTTTCGGTCGCGGAGTAGAAACCATGTACCGCACAACCTATCGCACCCATACCAACCTGAGCTCGATGGCCGACAGCAAAGCCAACCTTATGCTTTCCGTCAATGCCATCGTGATTTCTATTCTCGTGTCCAACCTGATGCCCAAGTTGCAGGATGGCCCGACCATGAAATTAATCATTCCCACGATACTGCTGACGGCTACCTGTCTGGGTTCTATGGTATATGCTACCCTGGCAACACGGCCCAAAGTGACGGAAGGCATAGTGACCCGCGAAGCCATTCGCGCGCGGAAAGCCAACCTGTTGTTCTTTGGAAATTTTTACAATATGTCACTCGACGAATTCCAGTGGGGCGTGAATGAAATGCTCAAAGACCCGGAGTTTTTGTACAGTTCCATGAGTCGCGACTTGTATTTTCTCGGTATTGTATTGGCGAAAAAATACCAATATCTCAGCATCTGCTACAATATATTTATGTACGGACTCATTGTGTCGGTAGCAGCGTTTGCCATCAGCTTTGTCGTTTGATGGATTGA
The DNA here is from genome assembly GCA_043738235.1 of Lewinellaceae bacterium. Lineage (GTDB taxonomy): Bacteria > Bacteroidota > Bacteroidia > Chitinophagales > Saprospiraceae > M3007. Next base: position 775 of record JAYSZC010000351.1, read on the forward strand.
TTCATTCAGAACAGGAACAACGGAAGCAATGTCCGCAATCGTCATTATCCCGACTTACAATGAACGGGAAAATATAGAAGCCATCATTCGCGCTGTCTTTAGCCAGGGAGAGCCTTTCCATGTATTGGTTGTAGATGACGGCTCGCCGGATGGCACTGCCCAGATTGTGCAGGATTTGCAACATACCAAGTTGTTCGGCGACCGTTTGCACCTGCTCGAACGCCGGGGTAAACTGGGACTTGGAACGGCTTATATCGCCGGTTTTCGCTGGGGCCTCAAACGCGGATACGATTATTTTTTCGAGATGGACGCCGATTTTTCACACAACCCGGCAGACCTCGTGCGCCTGCTCGATAAATGCCGCGTGGACGGCGCCGATGTAGCCGTCGGTTCCCGCTACTGCCGCGGCGGCAAACTCGAAAACTGGCCATGGGATCGCATCGTCCTTTCCCGCGGCGCTTCCCTGTACACCAGCCTGATTCTCTGGATGCCGGTGACCGACCCCACTGCCGGTTTTATTTGTTACCGCCGCGCCGTGTTGGATACGATTGATCTGGGCAAAATCCGTTTTATCGGTTACGCCTTCCAGATTGAAATGAAATTCGCAGCCCGCAGCCTCGGATTTGTTGTCAAAGAAGTACCCATCACGTTTAAAGACCGGGAAAAAGGGCAGTCCAAAATGTCGCTGCATATTATCCGCGAAGCCATGCTGGGCGTGCTCCAGATGCGCTTGCGGGGATATTTTGCTTCGTACAGGAAGAAGGGATGAGGAGTGAGGGATGAAAGTAAGATCCAATAAAGGCGTTGCCTTTTTCTTAAGTATGTCAGGCAAAATAGATTAAATTCTTTGCAAATGCTCGAGTATCAACACGGATAACCAATAACTAATAACGGATAACTTCTTGAAACAAATCAGTTGCGTTTGCATTTGTTTGGTACCTTTGGCGGATTGAAAAACAATTACCGGTTGTACTGTGTAAAGTGACGTTTTTATGTCTACCTCTTTTTATGCCGGCTATATTACTGGACGCGTGGACGCATCGGTCGTCTTGGGCTTTGCGGACGCTGCGCTGTTGACCCCTTTATTACCCAAAAACACGGAATTAGCCCCCGTGGAAGCAGCCCCGCCGGGCCAGCACCCGGTCTATTGGAGTTTTAATTTCCGCCAGGAAAATGTCGGCACCCCCATTCCAGGTTTACTGTTGAATTACAGCGAATTTGCGTTTGTCATCCCTTCCGTTCGGATGACCGGCGGAAAGGGCGAACTATTCGGATATCCGGTGGTGCTGTACCTCAACAGCTGGCTCGGTATTTTGGGTGGGCGCATCATCTGGCAGATCAATAAATGCCACGCAACGTGCAAGGTCGAAGAAGACCTGCTGCGCAGAAGTCTGCTGATAGAGACCAGACTGAGCGGTATATTTGAAAACGAGGGCCAGGCAGAGCCTGCGGCCGGGAATACGGCATTTCAACAAATCAAACCCTGGCTGGATCAGCCATTACTCACCGTCGGCTGGCTTGGATACCGGCAATCGGAATTTATCATGGACTTTCAAAACGCCCTCATTCAGCCACAACGGGGCGAAATAGCGACACAACAATTTTTGCCGGGATTCAGCGAGCAACGCATTCCCTTTCAAAGCCTGCAGGAGAATTATACCGGCGGATTCAGTTTTCAGGTTCCCTGGAAATTAATGCTGCCCAAACGAATCGGATAACACACGCTTCCATAATCCGACACCGCTTTCAGTTATGACAAACACTATCGGCAATAACCAAAAGCAATCGTTACAATTATGGAAGAATCAACAAAGTCACAATCCGCTGCGACCAAAAAGAAAATAGTGATCCTGGGCGGTGGTCTGAGCGGGCTGAGCGCAGCGCATGAGCTGACCGAATACGAAGGCTGGAATGATCTGTACGATGTCACGCTCTATCAGTTCGGCTGGCAGTTGGGTGGAAAATGCAAGACCGGGCGCGGAAAAATGGAACGTATTGAAGAACATGGCATTCATATTTTTCTCGGTTTTTACAACAATGCCATGCGGATGATCCGGGAGTCGTATGCGGAATGGGAAAGCTTCAGGAACATCGAGGACAATACGCCCTTCCAAACCTGGGAAAGTCTTTTTCACAAGCAGTCATCCATTATGCTGCCTTTTTTCTCCAAAAAGCAGAATAAGTGGGAAAATTTCACCCTGATTTTTCCCGAAAACAATGAAATTCCGGGCATAGGCGGAGCGCCCACCGAACAGGAAAATATCAAAAAAATGCTCCTCGTGGGCATTGAATTGCTCTTAGGCTCGCCTTATCAGCAACCCAAAGGTTGTATCGGCAGGATCAGAAGCGCGCTGATGCGCTGGTTTTGGCCGAAAGAAGCCGAAGACGTCGTGCGTAACCTCAACTTTACAGCGGCTTCGCACACGCAGCCCGCCTGGTGGGGCGATTTGAAAGCGGAGGTGAAAAAACACCACGGCAGTTCGGGGCATCCCGAGCACGTGCAGTTTTTGCACCACGCCAAAAAATTAGTCGAAGATTTGCCCACGAGTGAAGCACATGCGGCATCCATCGCACAAAGTGCCGCTGCAACCGGTCACCCGCACGAAAAAATCGCCCACCTCATATTCGGATTTCTATCCGGCGTGGAAAAAACAATCGCTCCTTTTCTCGGTTCCGATTCCCGCCTCGAAACGGTCTGGATGTTTATGCAGGTAGGGTATTACAACTACCTCGGACTCCAGTCCATCTACGATCCGAACACCGGAACGCACGACTTTGAATCCATCAACCACCTCGATTACCGCGAGTGGCTCAGCCGGCTCGGCGCACCCGAAGATGTGGTGTGGTCGGCGCCTGTAAAAGATATTTACACCCTCGTTTTTGCGTACCCGGCCAACGGCGATACCACTCTGCCCGGGCGCATTGCCGCCGGTACGGCCCTCATGGGCGCCATGTTGATTATTCTTGGTTACAAAGGCGCGGTGATGTATCGCTTCAAAGGTGGAACAGCCGATGTGGTCGTCTCCACCATTTACGAAGTACTGAAAGCGCGCGGGGTGAAATTCAAGTTTTTCCACCAAGTCGAAAAAATACACTATTCAGCGGGTGATGAAATTGAAAAAATAACCATCGGCGAGCAGATACGTATGAAAGACCCTGGTGTGGAGTTTCAGGCCACCAAGTTGATCAAAGGGCTTTTTTGCTGGGCCTCGCACCCTTTCTGGAAATGGAAAGAATTGGCCGATCAGATACACCCGGAAGACCTCGCAGAATTGCAAAAAGACGATATCAACCTCAATTCATCCTGGTCAGGCTGGAAAAACCGCGAGGTATTCACCCTCGAAAAAGGAAAGGACTTCGACCAGGCGGTACTCGCCATTTCCGTGGCGGCCCTCAAGGATATTTGTTCCGACATCATCGACAAACGAAAGGAGTGGAAAGAAATGGTCGACAATGTCCAGACCATCCAGACGCAGGGCGTTCAGTTGTGGGTGAAAAAAAACCTGGCCGAACTCGGCATGGACCTCCCTGCACTCGGTATGCAAGCCGACGACATGCCGATCCTCGATACCTTTGCCAACCCCATCAACTCGTACGCCGACATGACGGAATTGTTGCAATGGGAAGAATGGACCGTGCCCGACACGCCCAAAAGCCTCGCTTATTTCTGCGGCCCGCTTGCTGAAAACGCCACGATTCCCCCGTATTCCGATACCGATTTCCCCAGACGGCAACAGGAGCGGGTGAAGGAAATGACAACGCAATGGCTGCAGGACAATGCCGGATTCCTCTGGCCCGACGCTACCACCAACGAAAACCCAGCGGGATTTGACCTCGATTTGCTGGCCGACCCGACCGGTAAATCAGGCGCCACCGGACTGGATAAACTGAACGAACAGTTCTATTCCGCCAATATCGACCCGACCGAACGCTATGTACTCTCGCTCCCGGGTTCGGGTAAATTCCGCCGGAAAACCGACCAAAGCGGCTATAATAACCTGTTTTTTGCGGGCGACTGGATCGATACGGGCTACAACATGGGCTGCGCGGAAGTTGCTATTATGTCGGGGTTGATGGCTGCCCAGGCTTTGCGCAAAAATGAATACGGATTGAGCGACCACAAGCCGATTATTAAAGATTTGAACTTTTCCAACGATTAATGAAATCCGTTCAAAGCCCCGTCACCATCGCAGGCGCCGGGGTATCCGGCCTCACTGCTGCGATCAACCTCGCCAAAGCGGGCGTGGAAGTCAACGTGTATGAACGCAAAAAGGAGGTCGGCGGACGGTTTCTCGGAGACTGGCAGGGGCTGGAAAACTGGACGACTGCGGAAACCGTGCATTCCAGTTTGTCGGACATGCAAATCGACCTGAACTTCGACTGCCATGCCATGCCGCCGCTCTTGCTCAGCGACGGGCGCGAGATGCAACTCCGCTGTTCGTTCCAACGCCCGGTATGCTACCTCGTGAAAAGAGGCTCGGCGCCCGGCACCCTCGATCAGGGCCTGAAAGCGCAGGCCCTCGCGGCAGGTGTGCGTCTCCATCTCGGGCAGGCCATCGACCCGAAACTGGCGGATATTATTGCGACAGGCCCTAATTCCCGGGAAACATTTGCTGTGGACAAGGGCATTGTGTGGCATAGCGGCTTGCCCGATATGGCCATCTTTTTGGTCAATGAATCGGCGGCGTACAAAGGATATGCCTACCTGCTGGTCTCCGGCGGGTATGCCTGCCTGTGTACGGTGCTGTTCGACCGCTTTCAGGCGGTTAATGAATGCCTTGAAAAAGCAAAATCCATGATCGGCGCATTGGTCGATCTGGATATCCGGGCGCCGCGTTTTGTCGGCGGACTCGGAAGTATTGCCCTCGAAACGGCATTTATGCGGGGCAAAAGTTTGCTGGTGGGAGAAGCGGCGGGCATTCAGGATTTTTTATGGGGTTTTGGTATCCGCACAGCCATGCAATCTGGTTACCTTGCTGCGCAAAGTATCTTGCACCAAACAAATTATCCGGAGGCCGCTCAAAAGGCCTTTCATCCCAGGATAAAATCAGGCACCGTAACACGCTTTTTATACGATAAAGCAGGCAGTTGGCCTTCGGGCTATAAAATGATGGGACATTTAGCGGGCAAACGCCCCGATCCCGGACGTTTTTTCCAGAATGCCTACAAAATGACGGTAATCCACCGGTTTATTTATCCCCTCGCCCGATGGTCTATGCAGAGAAAGTATCCAAAACTCAGGCTCTGAATACAGTGCTGTGCTTTTATCACACCCGCGTTCCAAATGGGTCATCCTTTTAAAGCGTTATCACCATGTCAGGAAAAACCAGTTCGCTGCCGGAGTACACCGCAACCACACGCCTGAATTTAGTCAAGCGGGGTTCTAACTTCACTATTTATGAATTTACCGACCCGAATGCGGGACAACGCTACCTGCTTAAAACGATTTCAAAAAATAATTTTGACCCGAAATGCAGGCTGCACCTCAACACGGAGTTTGATATTTCACAACATCTGTATGAAACAGGCAGCGCCAGAAAAGTAATCGAAAAAACAGAATACGAGGGTACGCCTGCTTTGATACTTGAATATATTGACGGCAAGCCGCTGAACGAGGCTTACCGCTTCCCCGTTTCGGTACGCGATTTTTTAAAGGTAGCGCCGGCATTGGCAAAGGCCGTAGGAGAACTCCACCGGGAAAAGGTGATCCACAAAGATATTCAGCCCGCCAATATCATTGTTGAACAGCAAAACGGGGCCATCCGCATGATCGATTTTGGCATCGCCACCAGGTTGTCGTCTGAAAACAATACCATGCGCAGCCTGCGTTTGCTGGAAGGCCACCTGAGTTACATTGCGCCGGAGCAAACCGGCAGGATGAACCGGCGGGTGGATTACAGGGCCGATTTGTACAGCCTCGGGATAATATTTTATGAAATGCTGACGGGCAAATGCCCCTTTGCCAGCGCCGATCCATTGGCATTGATCCACAGCCATATTGCAGTGGCGCCTGATTTGAGCGGCATCCCGGAATCATTGAGAGATATGCTGGCCAAATTATTGCAGAAAAATGCAGACGACCGCTACCAGTCGGCTTTCGGCTTGTTGTACGACCTGGAACAATGCGCCGAACACTTCTCTGCCAAGGGCGTCATTACCGCTTTTCCGCTCGCTCAAAAAGACTACTCCCACCACTTTCATTTGTCCCAGCGGCTGTACGGGCGAACGGAGGAAATCGAAGGGCTGATCGGGTATTTCCATAAAGTCAGTCAGGGAGGTAGTCATTTACTTCTGGTGTCCGGCTATTCAGGTATCGGCAAATCGGCGTTGGTACACGAAATCCATAAACCCATTACCGAAAAGAGCGGGTTTTTTATTTCGGGAAAATACGATCAGTACCAGCGTAACATCCCTTATTTCGCTTTTCTCAAGTCCTTTGAAGGCATGATTCAGCAGTTGCTGACCGAAAGTGAAGAGCGCAGGGCTGTTTGGAAAGACAGACTCCTGTCCGCTTTAGCCAGCAACGGCCAGATCATGATCGATGTCATCCCGGAACTGGAATTGCTGATCGGCCCGCAACCACCCGTAGCCGCCTTGCTGCCCACGGAAGCACAGAATCGATTTTTTAATACGTTTCTGAACTTTATCGGGGTTTTTGCTCAAAAAGAACACCCTTTGGTGCTTTTTCTCGATGATTTGCAGTGGGCCGATGCCGCCAGCCTGAAATTGTTGAGCAACCTGCTGCTCGAAGACCGGGTGCAACACCTGCTGGTCATCGGCGCTTACCGCGATAATGAGGTGACCGCCACCAGCCCCCTGATGCTGACCTTATCGGAACTCGGGAAAGAAACTTCTAATATTTCAACCATTCAGTTGCAGCCGCTTCCGCTGTTGGAAGTAAAACAATTGGTCGCTGATTCGCTGCGCTGCCAGGCAGCCGAAAGCGAGGACCTGAGCAGTCTTGTTTTTGATAAAACAGCCGGAAATCCGTTCTTTCTGACGCAGTTTCTGGCAAAATTGCACGAAGACGGACTCGTTCGTTTTGATTTTACCCACTTCCGCTGGCATTGGGATACTTCGGCGATCCACGCGCAAAAAGTCTCCGATAATGTGGTCGACCTGATGACCCGTAAAATACTGCAACTGCCTGCCAATACATCCAAACTCTTGCAGGTGGCTGCCTGTGTGGGGGCTTCCTTCGATCTGCTTACGCTGGCTGCCGCTGCGGGAATGCCGGATCAGGAGGTAGCGCGCGATCTCTGGCCCGGCATCCGGGAAGGCCTTACCCCGCCGCTCGATGATAATTACCGCGCTTTTCAGTCGGAAGCAGCGGAAATCGACCTGGTTGCTTTCGGTTTAACGGACATCAATCCGCGATACCAGTTTTTGCATGACCGGATTCAACAGGCTGCGTACAATATGATTCCTGAAAAGGAACGCCCCACCATGCACCTGCACATCGGAAGATTGCTGCTCCGTGACATGTCGCCCGGAATGCTCGACGACCGCCTCTTCGATGTAGTGAATCACCTGGGCCTTGGCAGGCGCCTGGTTTCGGAAACGGCTCAAAAAGTGGAGTATGCCGCACTTTTTCTGCTGGCCGGTAAAAAAGCAAAAGCGTCTACAGCCCATGCCTCCGCAGCCGATTACCTATCCTATGGCATAGAACTGCTGGGAGAATTGAACTGGACGAGCGACTATTACCAACTGAGTTACGACCTGCATTTTGAGCGGGCGGAAGCGCTTTACCTCTCTGTTCAACACGCCGAAGCGGAAAAAGTGCTGGGTACGATTTTGAGCAATACCACCCTGCGGGGCGACCTGGCTAAAGTCCACTTGCTGAAAGGGGTGCTGTACACCAATATCGGTCAATTGATGGACGCATTCATCGCCTGCAAGGAGGGGCTTGGCCTGTACGGGATTGAAGTGCCCGCCACCGTTACGCCTGAAATGATCGGACAGGGACTGGGCGAAATCGAAGCGTTGCGCGCAGGCCGCCCGATCGATGAACTGACCGAATTGCCGCTGCTGACCGATCCGGATGGCTACATGCGTACCCTGTTGCTGTCGGTTATCGCCACGCCCGCTTATTTTTTATACAACGATACGATCTGGGTTTGGGTCATTATTCAATTGGTCAAACTCTCCATGAAGGATGGCCATTCCGATATTTCCGATCTAGGTTATTCCGCGTTCGGGGTGCTGGTTGCGCATGGCATCGGCGATTATCCCAACGGATATGCCTACGGGAAACTGTCGGTGGAACTCAATAAAAAGTTTAACAAAGTAGAAAACCGCGCCAAAGTAAACCTGATTTTCGGCCAGATGATTTCACACTGGCGCGTACACTACCGGCATAGTATGCCGCTGGCCGTGGAGGGATTTCAATACGGGCAGGAAACCGGCGACTTGATTTATGCCGGATACAATGCTTATTCCCTGATGTGGACCCATTTTGTGATCGGCCGGCCGCTACAGGAAGTGGTGAATGAATGCAAGAAATTCCGCCCCTTCTTTGCGCGTACGAAGGATTTGCTGGGACAGGGTATTCTTGTGCTGCAGCGGCTGTCCGAAGCGCTTCAGGGACTTACCAGCAGCCCAACCAGTCTGGAAAATGAAGGTTTGAGCGAAGCTGATCTGACAGCGCCCATCCTGGAATATGCACTAAAGCTGCCCATCCATGTCTATTATTTGTCCAAAATGCGCTTGTATTACCTTTTTGGCGAACCGGAAAAGGCACTGGAACTGGTAGCGCCTGCCCAGGCAGTCGCCTACGCTTCCACCGGGTATGTATACTACACCGATCTGAATTTTTTGCACTCACTGATATCGTTGGATATCGCCGCCAAATCCGATGAAACAACGCGCGCCGGGCTGTTGGAAACAGTTGCCCAAAACCAGGTACAGATGAAAACCTGGGCCGACAACGCGCCCGACAGTTTCCAGCACAAATACCACCTGATAATAGCAGGACTGAAGTCTTTTGATTCGGACAACAGAAGTACCTCGGATGAATACGACGAAACCATCCGTTTAGCCAATCTCAACGGTTTCCTGCACGATGAAGCGCTCATCAATGAACTCGCCGGACGATTCTTTCTCGGGATAGGAAAACCCAAACTGGCCCGCCCTTATTTGCAGGATGCCTTTACCCTGTATTTAAAATGGGGGGCCATCACAAAAGCGAACCAACTCAAAACACTGTATCCCGATCATATTACAGAGGTGATTCGCCGGGGCGGAACGCATATCGGCGCCGGTAAAAATACCCAGGGCGAATCCTCGGAAGCACTGGACCTATATTCGATCGTCAAGGCTTACACGGCTATCTCCAGCGAAGTGGAGATCGACAAACTCCTGCGCCGGATGATTACCCTGATCGTTGAAAACGCAGGGGCGCAACGGGCGGTTTTGGTACGTGTCGACGACCACGGCGTGCTGACTGTCGTGGCAGAAGGCAATACCGAAGCCCAAACCCTGTACCTGCAATCCGAGGAAATCCCGCTCGCCGAGGCCGATCATATTCTGTCAGTTGCCATGGCGCAGTACGTAATGCTGACCAAAGACGAGGTAGTGCTCGATAAGGCCGTCAGCGACGACCGTTTCGGAAATACCTCGTATATCAAAAACAAACGCCCGAAATCGGTACTCAGCCTTCCCATCATGCACCAGGGAAAAATGCTGGGCATCATTTATATGGAAAATAACCTGATCGATTCCGCCTTTACCTCCGACCGGGTGGAAGTGGTGCAACTGCTGTCGGCCCAAATGGCCGTTTCCATCGAAAACGCCCTGTTGTACCGCAACCTGGAAGAAAAAGTACAGGAACGCACCCGGATCATCAAGCAACAGAAAGAGGTGATTGAGATAGAAAAGCAAAAATCGGAGAAACTGCTGTTTAATATCCTCCCGGTCACGATCGCTGAAGAATTGCGGGATAACGGCTTCGCCACGCCCAAGTCATTCGATAGTGTCACGGTTTTATTCACCGATTTTTCAGGATTCACGCAGGTGGCTGCCCGGATTACGCCGAAGGAACTCATCAAAATCCTGAACGAGTGTTTCAGCGCTTTTGATGAAATTGTGATTCGCAACAATCTGGAACCGATCAAAACCATCGGCGATGCCTACATGTGCGCAGGCGGCGTGCCCGACGCCAACCGCTCCCACGCCTTCGATGCCGTAAAAGCAGGACTGGAAATCCGGGCATTTGTACAGGGCTGGAACGAACGCCGCGTGGCCAATGGCGAACCGGCGCTCGACCTGCGTATCGGCATCCATACCGGGCCGGTAGTGGCCGGGGTAGTGGGCATCCGCAAATTCGCTTACGATATCTGGGGCGATGCGGTGAATGTGGCCGCACGTATGGAAAGCAGCGGTGAAGCCGGGAAAATCAATATTTCCGGCGGCACGTATGAACTCGTGAAAGACCAGTTTGTTTGCGAGCACCGCGGCAAACTGGAAGCAAAAAACAAGGGTATGGTCGATATGTATTTTGTCACGTCCAGGAAGTAAGGTGCAAGCATTTTTTAGGATCGCACGATCTTAAACGCAAAATATCCGTTTCCGGTCGCCATGTAGGTTCGCACCCAAACAGGCAGCATTTGCTCCGTTCCCCGCGCCGTGCTGATATCGCCGAGGTCTATAATGTCGTTCCATCCGAAAGCCTGCAGGAAGCTGAGGGCTTGTTTTTTAGCGCCGGCGTCGTTGCCGCTGACAAACATGGCGGGATCGCCACCGGATTTACCGGCATTGACCATCACTTCACAGTTGACGATATTCAGCGTTTTTACCACATGGGCATCCGGGAAAGCCCGCTGTATCTGTTCGCCGAGCGAATCCGTATTACAGATAAACAAACTGGGCGGCATGCCTTTCGAGAAGTCGAGCGGGTTGGAAATATCTATGATCGTTTTGCCGCGCAGGTTTGCCGCGCCGGCCATTTGCAGCGCTGCGATGGCAAACTCGCCTTTGGTACAATTAAAAATGATTTCGCCAAATGCTGCCGAATCGGCAAAGGTGCCTTGTGAGGCCTGGCTGCCATTTTTCTTGACAAACGCCAGGGCTTTTTCATGATTGGCCATGCGGCTGCCCATACAAATGGTATGACCGAGTTCGATTAGTTTGGAACCGATGGTATCGCCTACTATGCCGGTACCGAGAACGGAAATTTTCATGGTTGCTTTTTTTATGTTGATGGGAGTGGATAGGTTTATGGTTGATGAGTTGATGGTTTATAAGTTGATAAGTTTATGGGTTGATAGTTTGGGCCAAAAGCGACCACCATCAACCCATCAACCCATCAACTTATAAACCCATAAACCCATCAATTTATAAACCTATAAACCCATCATCTCATCAACTTTTCAATAAATTTGCTGCAAAAATGATGGGTTGCTGTCAATAAGTCAATAACTGTCAAAAATGACAGATACTTTCATTTTTGACGGAATTGCTGATAATCAGCGTTTTAGCCTGGAATTTTTTTTAAAAATATACGAATCATGGGTTAAAACTGATCCAAATCGCCAAAATATGGTTGAAATTGCCCCAACCCGGGTGTCATCTTGAGCGCAGCGAAGGATGACACCCGGGTT
>JAYSZC010000352.1:0-1863 GCA_043738235.1 Lewinellaceae bacterium
ATTAACTTTAGATACTTTTACGATAACCGAATCAAGTACTCATGAACCTGCTACTCCCGCTTTCCCTGTTGTTGTCGTCCGCTCCGCCGGATACGTTGCCTTACAATCTGGCCAACCCGTCCCACATCATTAACCTCGTCAGCGAAGACCTGCAAGAAATATCAGGGCTAAGTCCTGCTGATGCACCAGGGAAATACCTCGCTATTGCCGATGAGAAGGGCGAAATCTTTTTTATTGACGGCAACGGTGGAGCGATTACCCGTCGCATTCTGTTTCGGGACAAAGGTGATTTCGAAGGGGTGGAAATGGTTGGCCAATGCCTTTATGCAGTCAAAAGCAATGGAGACATTTTTGAAATAGGCGACTGGAAACAAAAAAAGATGTGTATCAATATGTACGACACCCATCTGGAAAAGGTGGATGATGTAGAGGGTTTAGGTTATGACCTCAAGCGTCATAGTTTGCTTGTGATCGGTAAAGGAAACGCCGACAGCAGTAATACCCGCGGCGTTTTTGCATTTGACCTGTCAACCAAACTGTTGGGTGAACAGCCGATCTATGTAGTCAATCCGCTGGAAGTGAATCGTGTGTTACCGCCTTCCCAGGATGAAAACGATCATTTTTTCAGCCCTTCCAGTATTGCGGTTCATCCGATCACAGGGGATGTGTATATTACTTCCACCGCTCAGAAACGCCTCCTTGTGCTGGATTACGACAGCGGCGCCATCAAATATGTTGTTCGCCTGGATAAAAAAATGTTGCCGCAACCGGAAGGAATTGCTTTCGACTCAAACGGCGATATGCTCCTGAGCAGCGAAGGGAAAAAAGGAGAAGGGCTGGTGATCCGGTTTATGTACCGGGGAAAAGTGAATGAGTGAGCATACTACCTGGACATGCCTGGTTCATCCATTCGTCATTCAATCAAAAATAATCGTCTTGTTCCCGTGCACAAATACCTTGTCCTCAAAAACCATTTTGAGGGCACGTGCCAGTGATATTTTTTCCACGTCTTTTCCAGACTGAATCATGTCCCGCACAGAGTAGGTGTGGTCGACCGGAATGACATTTTGCACAATAATAGGGCCTTCATCGAGGTCGTTGTTGACAAAATGAGCCGTAGCGCCAATGATTTTTACCCCGCGCTCGTAGGCTTGCCGGTAAGGGCTGGCGCCGACAAAAGCAGGTAAAAAGGAGTGGTGGATATTGATAATTTTGTTGGGGTGCCGGGCTACGAATTCCGGCGATAAAATGCGCATATATTTGGCCAGCACGAGGTATTCCGGGTTGTAGCGCAGAATAACTTCCTGAACGGCGGCTTCGTGCTGTTCGCGGCTGCGGCCTTCGTGGGAGACTAAGTGAAAATTGACGCCAAACTGGTGGGTGAATTTTTCCAGGGTATCGTGGTTGCCGATCACCGCTGCTATATCGGCATTCAGTTCGTCGAATTGGTGACGAACCAACAAATCGCCAAGGCAATGTTGCTCCTTCGTGACTAAGAGCACAATTTTTTTCCGGCTTTTTTGAGCCAGCCGTACACTGGAACCGGGCGGTAAAATCTTTCGCAGTTTTTTGAGTACCAACTGCTCATCCACCTGCCCCGCAAAGGTGGTGCGCATAAAAAAGCGTTCGTGCTCATGTTCCACAAACTCCTGATTACCAATAATATTCAGCCCCTGTCGGGAAATGACCCCGGTGATATTGTGCACTAATCCTGTTCGGTCGGGACAATCGATCAGCAACACGTAGGTTGGTTGTTTCATGGTGCGAAGATAAGTGCGAAGTCGACAGTGCGAAGTGCGAAGTCCGTAGAGTGCGCCATAGCAAGTGCGAAGTCGTCAGTATTCAGTCCGAAGTCCGTAGAGT
>JAYSZC010000353.1:0-4534 GCA_043738235.1 Lewinellaceae bacterium
CAGTTCTACGCTGCCGCCAGTCACGAAATAACCCTGGTAACAGGAAACCGAGGTCAGGATAAATGCAAACACAAAGGCCTTCACGTACATCATAAACACGTTGTACGGCTCGAAGAAGGAACGTACGCCCTGAATGTATTCGGAATCGGTAATAAGTCCGGTCGGTACGCTGGCTAAATATCCGCCAATAATGGCTACAAAAGCGGAAAAGGTGACCAGCAGCGGAATGACAAACAACGCTGCAATCACTTTCGGCATGATCAGATACGCCGCAGTATTGACGCCCATCACTTCCATAGCGTCGATATGTTCTTTCTGGCGCATACCGCCGATTTCGGCAGCCATGTTGGAGCCGACTTTACCCGCTAATACGAGGCAGGTGATGGTGGGCGACAATTCGATCAAAGCCAGGTCGCGCACGATATAGCCGATGTAATAGCGCGGCACTAATTGCCCGTCGAGTTGGTAGGCAAACTGCACCGCCGCCACCGCACCGATAAAGATGGATATCAGGCAAACAATGATAAGTGAACCTACGCCGATGTCGTTCATCTGCCGCATGGTCTCTTTCCAGTACATGATAAACTTTTCAGGCCGCCCGAATGCATGTTTCATCATGATCAGGTAGCGGCCCAGGTGGCGCAGGTAATTGTATCGGGAAGGGCTTACTTGCATAAAAGTTATCTGTTATCTGTTCTTGGTTATCAGGGTGGTAAGGGGTTGTGTCAAAAAGGTCGAAATGGAATAAGATACCAAATTATACTTGGTTTTTTCGGTGCGAAACTTCCCGAAAGTTTAAAACTTTCGGGAAGTTGGAGATAACACGAAATTAAATTTCACACTAAAACCATGGCTCAAGTAGAATCCGACTTTTGACACAACCCCACAGGGCTGTTCGGCAAATATCGCCGTACAGGGTTCGGCGGTACCACACACCCGCAAATTGAAAAATGTCTGGTAGTGCGGCCGGCAGCTTCAAAGGTTGAGGTTTTTTTTCAAAAATTCAGGAAGAAGTTCCAAAAGCGCCACGCTTCCAGCGTTTTTATGAACATTATCCCACCTACTTTTGTAATTGGTTATCAGTTGTCGGTTATCAGTTATCAGTTATCGGTTATCCGGTTCGGCATGGGGAAATGGATGGAGCATATTCTCACTATTCCAGCCTGAAAGCCTGATAACGGATAACTGATAACCGATAACTAATAACAAAGAACGAAACATGCACAAAACCGCAGTCATTACTGGCGCTACCAAAGGACTTGGCCGTGCCATCGCCGAAATTTTCGCCGCTCAGGGCTTCGATCTGTGCGTATGCGCCCGCACCGAAACCGACCTGCAGGCGATGCAGGCGGAATGGGCAACGCGTTTCCCCGAGCGGCAACTCCATACTTTTCAGGCCGATGTAGGCAAAAAATCCGAAACGCTGGAATTTGCCGCATTTGTACACGACACCTGGCCGCGTGTAGATGTGCTCATCAATAATGCGGGTATTTATATCGGCGGTCTGGTATCGGAAGAGCGGGAAGGTACCCTGGAAACCATGCTGGAAACCAACCTGTACAGCGCCTACCACCTCACCCGGGCCTTGTTGAAGCAGATGATGCCGCACCGGGCGGGCCATATCTTTAATATGTGCTCCGTCGCCAGTTTTATGGCCTATCCGAACGGCGGTTCCTACAGTATTTCCAAATTTGCTTTACTGGGATTTTCCAAAGTGCTGCGCGAGGAAATGAAACCCCACGGCATCAAAGTGACCAGCATTATGCCCGGCGCTGCCTGGTCTGACTCCTGGCAGGGCGCCGACTTTCCTGTTGAACGCCTGATGCTGGCCTCCGATGTAGCTAAAGCAGTATGGGGATGTTACGATCTTTCACCCGCAGCAGTGGTGGAGGATTTGATTCTGAGGCCGCAATTGGGAGATTTGTAAACGTGTTGGCTGAATCATTGTTAAAAACATCATCATTTACAATCATTATCCATGAAATCCTCCACAACACGCCTCATCCTCATTGCTGCCGTCATCCTCATCGCTGTTATCTGGTACCGCTACCGCCAGCCCCGTTTTGTAGCGGGTGAAAAAGCGCCCGATTTCCAGGTGACGCTGATCGACGGCAGTAGCGCCCGGCTGAGCGATACCAGGGGAAAATACACCTTGTTGCAGTTTTGGGGGAGCTGGTGCGGCCCCTGCCGTTTAGAAAACCCATATCTTGTTGCATTGTACCGCAAATACCATGAACAAGGGTTTGAAATATTCAGCGTCGCTATCGAACAAAACCAGCGCAACTGGCAACGCGCCATTGCGGAAGACGAACTGATCTGGCCCCGGCACAGCATGGAATCCATAGACTTTGGTGGGCCTGTATCCCGGCAATACAACATCCGCTCGATTCCAGCGCTGTTCCTCCTCAACCCCGACGGCAATATCATGGGTGTCAATCCCTCGCCGGAGGAATTGGAAAAAATACTCGGCGCCCGCCTGAATACCGGTCGCTGACAATTTGGCATTCACCCGTGCAGGGCATGGAAATTGCGGAATGGATGCCCGATGATCTGAAAACACCCCGTTTTAACCATCTATATGAAGAACCCATTCAAAAAAATATTTGATATGACGGAAAAGGAAACGAACGTGACCGAAAACGAAATCGAAGAAACCGTAGAAAATACGCCGGAACAACCGGAAAATGACCGTGTGGCCGAATTGGAAAAACAATTGGAAGAAAGCCGGAACAAGTACCTGTACCTGTTTTCCGATTTTGAAAACTTCAAACGCCACAGCGCCCGCGAACGGATGGATCTGATCCAGACCGCCGGACGTGACATCCTGACATCTTTGTTGCCGATTCTGGACGATTTTGACAGGGCCGTTAAAAACGGCGCAATGAGCGAAGGCACAACGCTGATTCAACATAAACTGCTGAATACGGTAAAAAACAAAGGCTTGGTTGCCATTGAAACCAAAGCGGGCGACGACTTCAATGCCGACGTGCATGAAGCAGTGGCTGAAATACCAGCGGCTTCGGATGAATTAAAAGGTAAAATTGTAGATATTCTCGAACCCGGTTATATGCTTGGTGAACGCATCATTCGTTTCGCGAAAGTTGTAGTTGGTAAATAAAAATGGCAAAACGCGATTATTACGAGGTGTTGGACGTTCCCAAAAACGCCAGTGCTGACGACATAAAAAAATCTTACCGGAAAAAAGCCCTCGAATTTCACCCGGACCGCAATCCGAACGATAAATCGGCGGAAGAAAAGTTCAAAGAGGCCGCTGAAGCATACGATGTGCTGAGCGATCCCGACAAACGCGCGCGTTATGACCGTCTCGGACATGCCGGCGTGGATGGAAACTACGGCCCCGGCGGCGGCGGATTCCAGGGCATGGACATGGACGAGATCCTGCGCCGGTTCGGTTTTGATAGCGACGATATTTTTGGCGAATTTTTCGGCGGTGGCCGGCGCAGAAGCGGCGGCGGTGGTCGGCCACGCGGCGAACGCGGCTCCAACCTCCGCATCCGCGTCAAACTGACGCTGGAAGAAATCGCCACCGGCGTCAATAAAAAAATCAAGGTGCGCAAGCAGGTGGCCTGCAATACCTGTAATGGTTCGGGCGCCCGCGACCCCAATTCGGTCGAAACCTGTGGCACCTGCCGCGGTTCGGGTGTGGTCAATCGCGTCACCCAGACGCCTTTCGGGATGATGCAAACTGCCGTATCCTGCCCCACCTGCAGCGGCGCCGGACAAACCATCAAGTCGCCCTGCAATGTTTGTAAAGGCGACGGACGGGTGTTCGGCGAGGAAACCATCGAAATGGATATTCCGGCAGGCGTACACGAAGGCATCCAGCTGTCTATGGCCGGCAAAGGCAACGCGGGCGCTAAAGGCGGCGGTGCAGGCGATCTGCTGATTACTGTGGAGGAAGTGCCGCACGAAGAATTTACCCGCGACGGCAGCAATATCATGTACGAGCTGTTTATCAATATCGCCGACGCCTCGCTGGGCACCAAAACAGAAGTGCCGACCCTCGATGGCCGCGCCCGCATCACGATTCCGCCCGGTACGCAATCGGGCAAGATTTTCAGGCTGAAGGACAAAGGCCTCCCGGGCCTGCAATCCTATCAGCGCGGCGATCAACTGATCCATGTAAATGTGTGGATTCCTAAAAAATTCAACGACGAAGAGCGCCGTTTGCTGGAAAAACTGCGCGATATGCCCAATTTTCAGCCGAATCCGGGAAAAGAAGACAAGAGCTTTTTTGAACGGGTGAAGGATATTTTTGGGTAGGTTTATAGGTTTATGAAAAAGTTTATAGTTGATATGTCGCTTTCGGCATTTTATAAACCTATTAACCATAAACCTTTTATAAACCTATAAACCCTTTCATAAACCTATAAACTTTTTTAAGAAACACTGGCTTTTTTGCAGAACGGCTTTATCTTTGCCGCCGCTTTTGAAAAAAGGCATGGCCACGTGGCGGAATTGGTAGACGCGCTACTTTGAGGGGGTAGTGTCCTTTCGGATGTGCTGGTTCGAC
>JAYSZC010000354.1:0-4530 GCA_043738235.1 Lewinellaceae bacterium
CTCAAACCATCAAACCTCTCAAACCATCAAACCATCAATAGACCCCACAAAGGTATAGTAAAACGCCCTTGATTACGAACACTGATAACCAATAACTAATAACGGATAACTACTTAGGCAAGCCAAGGTTAGCAAAACCTGCAATTTTATTTTTCAGGGAGCTTTCCTTGCACTGCGATCATTTACCTTTGACCGCCTCGGATGATCGGATGTTCTGTTTTTATACCAAACCAAACTTGTTCCTGTCTTTTTATGAACCTTACTACTCTTGCCCAGCGCTGCATAGCAGCCATTTTGCCGGGCCTTTTATGTGTGAGTCTTGCAGCGCAAACAGCAAGACTTCCGCGTGAAACGGCACTGCTTTTTTTACAGGAAAATCCCGCCAAACTGGGGCTTTCAGCCCAGGATGTAGCCGATGTGCGCGTCACGGATGAATATGTGAGCAAAAACAATGGCGTCACCCACGTCTGGGTGCAACAACAGCACCAGGGTATCCCTGTTTTTAATGCGCTGATAGGGCTGCACGTTTTGCCGAATAGCGACGTGAAACATGTTTCGCATCGGCTTGTGCCCAACCTGGCGGCTAAAATCAACACGGCCGCTCCTTCGCTGAATGTTTATAAAGCCGTTGAAATGGCGATGGCAAACCTCGGATTCGGCGGATTTGCAACACCTAGCGTAAAAGAGAAAAAAAATGACCGCAACTGGGTCTTTGAAGGCGGCGCTGTGTCACGCACGGATATCCCCGTTCATGCCTGTTTTGAACCGCAGCCCGACGGTTCCGTTCGCTTAGCCTGGATGCTGGTGATCGAGCAAGCCAATACTTCTGATGTTTGGAGTATGCGCGTGGATGCGCAGACGGGCCTGATACTCAGCAAGTTCAATCGCACGGTGTATTGCTCCTCGGGCCACCTGCATACCGCTGGGGAAGATGTTTCCCGGTGCGAAGATGCGACAGAAGAAGCGCCCTTGTTGACAACAAACCAGGAAGACGAAGCAAATGAGGCGTACAACGTATTTCAATTGCCGGTAGAAAGTCCTGCACACGGTAGCCGCTCCCTGGTACAAAACCCCGCCGACCCGCTTGCCTCTCCCTTCGGCTGGCTGGACGTGAACGGACAGGATGGCCCGGAATATACCTACACCCGAGGCAACAATACCTGGTCTTATGACGACAGCGCCACCGATAACACGGGTACTCCTGTGGAATCTGCGCAGGGCAATAACAGCGTTTTCGACTTTCCTTTCGATCCCAATCTGGAACCGGAAAGCAACCGCAGCGCTGCGATTACCAACCTGTTTTACATAACAAATAAAATGCACGACTTCACTTACCGATTTGGATTTGACGAAGCGGCAGGCAATTTCCAGACCAACAACTACGGAAGAGGCGGAGAGGAAGGCGACCATGTCAATGCCGAAGCGCTGGATGCCTCCGGGATAGACAACGCCAATTTTTCAACGCCGGAGGACGGTTTTTCCGGCCGGATGCAAATGTACAAATGGACGCGGCAAGGCGGACAACTGCTCACAGTAAATGCACCGGGCGCTGTGATTGGTAGCTACCAGGTGGGTACCAGCAGTGGATGGGGCGCCGAAATTACCAGTACACCGGTCACTGGCGAAGTAGTACTGGCAGACGATGGTTCCGGTTCCGATGCCGCAGCACAAGGTTGTACGGCTTCCGTGACAAACCTGGCAGGTAAAATCGCAATGGTAGACCGGGGCGACTGCACCTTTCTGCTGAAAGCCCAACGGGCGCAACAAGCCGGCGCTATCGGCTGTATTATTTGTAATTTTGAAAACGACGTTATCCTGATGGCCGGTTCGGGCATGTCCACTTTCCCGGTAGTGATGCTGAAAAAAGCCGATTGCGATCTGCTCAAACAATTTGCCGGCAATGGATTGAATGCTTCTTTTGTGCTGCCGGCTTCCAGCGGCCCTAATCAACTGGACGGCGATTTTGATAACGGCATCATTGCGCATGAATTTGGGCACGGCGTCAGCAACCGACTGACAGGCGGCCCCCAAATAGTGGATTGTCTGCAAAACGAAGAGCAAATGGGGGAGGGCTGGAGCGACTTTTTCGGCCTCGTCACCACTGTCAAGTCTGGCGATGTAGCCACCCAGCGTCGCGGCATCGGCACTTTTGTACAACGCCAGTCCAATGATAGTCGCGGAATTCGCCGCTACCCATATACGACTGATATGAATAATAATCCGATCAGCTATTCCTGGATAGCACTGACGCCCGCCGTTACAGGCGACCCTTTGCGACAATTCCAGCACGCCAAGGGCGAAATCTGGGCCGCAACTGCCTGGGATTTGTATTGGGCCATGGTGGAAAAATACGGCTACGATCCCGACATCAACAATGCGAACAGCGGCAATGCCCGCGCCATTCAATTGGTCATGGATGGTATGAAACTACAACCCTGCAGCCCCGGATTTGTGGATGGCCGCGACGCGATTATTCTCGCCGACCTGCTCAATTACGATGGCGCGGATACCTGCCTGATTATGGATGTGTTTGCTCGCCGCGGCCTCGGCGTGAACGTTATTCAGGGACTTGCCTCGGAAGATACGGATGGCCAGGAGAGTTTTGACCCAATTCCGACCTGTCTCAAGGAATTGAAAATTAAAAAGGAAACCAGCACGCCGCTCATCGATCCGGGCGATATGACCGAGTTCAAAATCACCGTGACCAATCATAAGGACGAAGCGACTGTCAATACCATCGTGACAGATGAATTGCCTGCCGGACTGACATTCCAGTCCGCATCCAACGGCGGCGCTTATTCCAATGGTGTGATTACCTGGAATCTGGGCACTGTCGCTTCCGGCCAGGTTATTACCCTCACCTATTCTGCCCAGAGTGCGGACGGGGTGGGTTCGCAGCGTTATTACCGCGACGTCATGGATACCGATGACAACTGGATTTCTTTAACCCTGGACGGTACCCAATTCTTCGGCCTGCAAACCGCCGTCGTAAAAACAGGCGCCGCAGCATGGAAGGCCAATAGCCTGAATGTCGTGACCGACTTTACCCTTGAAAATCCTTTTGAATCTTTCATCGTCAGCGGCGCACAACCGGTGCTGCGCTTCTGGCATCAGTTCAACACCGAATTGTTTGCCGATGCCGGTATCCTGGAAATTAAAAAAATAACAGACGTGAGCTGGCGGCGTTTTACCAAGGATAAAGTAATACGCAATCCTTATTCCGGCAATGTGCAATACGGTACGTTTGCTATTCCATATCTCAGCGGCTTTTCCGGCAATTCCAATGGATGGATTCAATCCTATTTCGACCTGAGCGACTACGCCGGTCAGGAAGTGAGCATCCGTTTCCGTTTTGGTACCGATGATAATACAGCCGCCGCCGGCGATGCCTGGTATGTCGACGAAGTGGAAGCGCTGGATATGTTGAACTACAACGGACAAGCCTGCGTCACAGCCGATGCAAGTAATTCAGCCTGTGCCATCCTTCCGGAAAAAGGGGTGATTGTGCAACCGGCCACCGTCGGCACCGAGGATGTATTCGCTTCCAACCGGATCACCCTGACGGCGCAACCCAATCCTGCCAGCGACCTGCTGCACCTGACGGTCGACCAGGCGCTGAACGGCCCGGTACGCGCATCACTGATTTCCGCCGATGGCCGAATGATACTTCACTCCACCGTCAACGGCCTGAACGCCGGGCAAATACTAACGCTGGACGTACAGCAAGCCCCGGCGGGCGTTTATCTGGTGCGCCTGGAAAGCGCGGCGGGCGTGGGCGTGCAGAAGGTGGTGGTAAGATAAGAGGTGAGAAGTGAGAAGTGAGAGGTGAGAGAATCCCGCTTGGCGGCTCGATGGTTTTGGCATCTGCTTTTCAGGCCTGTAATTGTGAGTCGTGAATCGTGAGTGGTGAGTCGTGAGTGGCATCTCGTTAGAAGAATTATTGAGTTCCATCTTCTAACGAGATGCCGAAGAATATTGAGTTCTTTCATCTAACGGGATGCCACTCACTACTCACAATTCACCACTCACAATTACAGGCCTGAAAAACCCAGGCCAAAATCACACGAGCCGCCAAAGGGGATGTCTCTCACTTCTCGCTCTCTCACTTCTCTCACGCTCTCACTTCTAATTCGAGGAGTAAAGCCCTACCACATTCCCTTCAGAATCGGTGAAAAAGGCAAACTGCCCCATGTCGGGCGCTATTTCAGTTTTGGGCAAAACAACCTGGCCACCGGCGTCGGGTACGCGGCTGAGAACTGTACTGAGGTCCTTACCACAATCCAGGTACACTTTAGGTCCGCCGGCGCCCGAGGGTAAATAGCCATCGCCGATACAGATGGCGCCGCCTACCCCGCCATCCTCGCGGTTGTGGGGCAGAATACCCATTCGGATACCGGGCATATCCATTTCGGGCATTTCATAATCGAAGATTTGCTCGTAAAATTTTTTGGCGCGCTCAAAGTCGATGACGGGGATTTCAAACCACGCGATGGCATTTTTAGTTGTTTCCATAGCTTAAATATCAATTTG
>JAYSZC010000355.1:0-1858 GCA_043738235.1 Lewinellaceae bacterium
CCCGCGCACGGCGGTAACGATAGGCCAGGGATGCAACTAATGATCGCTCTGATTTTTCTATCACTAAAGTCGCTGCCGTGCGCGGGTCTTACGACCCCGCATTCAGAACCAACCATTTGCCTAAATGCCAGAATTGGACAATACATGCAACTGATTTTTACCGATTTTTGCCGTGCGCGGGTTTTACGACTCAGAATCCGTTGCATCCCTTAACCGATTTAAGTTTTCCTCCATGAAAAAACTACTTTCCCTACTGCCTGTATTTTTGCTTTTAAGCGCCATATCCGCTCAAACCGGCGATATGGAAACAATTATCCAACAGGAAAAAGCCGCTTATTTCCACCGACAGGTCATGGAACGCAACGAACAGAACAGCGCTGTGAACCGCAGCGACCAGCGTTACAGCCGCTACCGCTGGCAGGTGGATCCGGCTGTGAAATACATCCGGGGGGAAGTGATGACGGTATTTGAGCCGTTGGAAAGTCTCGGCAGTCTGGACTTCGATTTTTCAGCGGCCCTGACGATGGACAGCATTCGGTACCACGGGCAGTTGCTGAATTTTTCACAGGCCGGCGATATTCTGACGGTGATGTTCCCGGCAATGCTGCCTGCTTTTTTACCGGACTCGCTTGCGTTTTTCTACCAGGGTGCGCCTGTTTCCGAAGGGTTCGGTTCGTTTGCGACCGAAGTACATGGCGCCGACAGCATCCCGGTACTCTGGACGCTCTCCCAGCCGTACGGTGCAAAGGACTGGTTTCCCTGCAAAATATCGCTCGACGACAAACTTGATTCGGTGGATATTTTTATCATGACACCGGCTGCATATCGCGCCGCCAGCAATGGATTATTGGTGTCGGAAACCACGCTGAACGGCCAAAAAACGGCCCACTGGAAGCATCGGTATCCCATCACGGCTTATCTGATTTGTATGGCCGTGACGGATTACGTGACTTTTGAAAACATAGTGCCGGCAGGCGATGATACCATTCGGGTGCTGAATTATGCCTACCCCGAAAGTCTGGACGATGCCATCTGGGGCACTTCGTTTATTGTTTCCCAAATGCAGTTGTTCAATGACTTGTTTGGGGTGTATCCGTTCAAGGATGAAAAATACGGACATGCGCAGTTTAACTGGGGCGGCGGTATGGAACACCAGACTATGACTTTTGTGGGCAATTTCGGGTATGAACTGCTGGCGCACGAACTCGCGCACCACTGGTTTGGCGACAAGGTGACCTGCGGTTCCTGGGAAGATATCTGGCTGAATGAAGGGTTTGCTACTTACCTGAGCGGGTTGTGTTACGAATTTCTGGCGCCTCCATACTGGCAGAATTTCAAACAACAACGCATCAACCATATTACGAGCCAGCCGGGCGGTTCGCTGCGCGTAGACGACACCACCAATGTGAGCCGGCTTTTCAGCGGTCGACTGACGTATGCCAAAGGCGCGATGGTACTGCACTCCCTGCGCTGGATATGCGGCGACAGTGCTTTTTTCGCCGGCGTGCGCAACTACCTGAACGCTCAGGGTATCGCATTCGGCTATGCTCGCACAGACGACCTGCGTTTTTACCTGGAACAAGCCTCGGGAAAAAATCTTACCGGCTTTTTTGAAGACTGGGTCACCGGAGAAGGTTATCCTTCTTATCAGTTAATCTGGGCGCAGGATACGCTCCATCACCTGAACATTATCCTGAGCCAGCAGCAGTCGCATACCTCCGTTTCTTTTTTTGAACTGCCCGTGCCCGTTCGTTTTTCCAACGGGCAGCAGGATACCACGCTGGTATTGCAGCACCTCATCAATGGACAAACATTTGATTTTGATCTCGATTTTGCAGCAACGGAAGTGGCGATTGAC
>JAYSZC010000356.1:0-4520 GCA_043738235.1 Lewinellaceae bacterium
AAGGCCGTGCTACCGTCGAATCCGCTCCGATTTGGAGGCATTCCCAAAATTCAGGGATGACTCATGTTTCGAACGCAATTACAATTTCTTCACGCTTCCCGATCCCGCAATATTCGTTTCGACCGAGGGATCGCCGCTGTAAAATATATCGCCGGAGCCGGCAATATCGGCTTTCAATACCTGTACGACATGTGCCGTAACAGAGCCGGAACCTGCAACCCTTGCGCGCATTTCATTGGTACTCAGATGTTTGGCATGTACGTCGCCGCTTCCGCTGATGTCCACCTGCGTTGCATGGGCGGCGCCGCCCAGTTCCATGCCTCCGCTGCCGGAAATATTACAGTCCAATGCGCCGAAAGTGGCCTGTTCGATAATTAAATCGCCCGAACCCGAAATGGAGGCATTCATCCGCTCCGATTCAATGGGGGTTAGCACGGTTATTTTTCCGCTGCCTGTCACAGACAAGCCGTCGAATGACGGACCGCTGATTTTAATTTTAACATCTTCCGAGTAGGAGACATTTTCGCTGAAATAAAGCTTCAGCCGGCCATCTTCTACTTCCGTTTTCAGCAACGGCAGCAGATTTTCCTGCGCCTGTACTTCTACAGAAAACTGTTCTGCCACCCGCAGTTCCACATCCCCGGAAAGGTCGAGTTCGACTGCGTGAAAATCACGGGCGCTGCGGGTTTCGGTTTTCATCGGGCCGGAGCCTTTTGTTCCCCCAAATGAAAAAGGAAAAGAACGTTTGCCGACCACAAAGATGCCGACCAGGAACATGAATATAATCAAGTAGCGCATAAGGGTGTTGGATTGGTTTTGTTTTGAAATAATTGGATGTTTTTCAGGAATATTGCATGCTGTTTTATCCAAAATTCTTTTCCATGCTCTGGCCCGTTTTGCAACTGTGTTTTTTATTCGCCGCCCAACCCTCGCCTGTACTTCTAATAAACAATTCAAATGCCGGCAAACCCGTAGTCAATTGGATGACCGAACAGGAACACGATTTTGGCGTCATGCAGCAAGGTCGCCCGCAGGTATTTGTTTTTCAATTCCAGAATATTTCCCCGGATTCCGTGCTGCTTCAAACGGTTCGCACGAGCTGCGGCTGCACCGCTGCCAACTGGACAGAAACACCCATTGCACCCGGCGGCAGCGGCGAAGTGCGGATCGAATACGACGCCTACCAGAACGGTGATTTTGATAAAAAAATCCGGGTTTTTTTTGATAGGCAGCGGAAACCGGAGATTTTGAAAATACGAGGGACGGTTAAATGAGAGTAATGGAACACGGATTTAAAGGATGAGACACGGATTTTTTCCCGCTTTAGAGTTGACATGGATTAAATTAAACCTATGTGAAACCTTTATGTGGTAAAAAATCCGTGTCTCATCCGTTAAATCCGTGTTCCTTCTTTATCTAAAAATCCGTGTCTCATCCGTTAAATCCGTGTTCCATTCTAATCCAAAAACCCAGGAAAATCAGCCCTCTATCACACGCCCATCCTCCACTTCAAAAACCTTATAATCCCCCGAAAACGACGCCACAATCTCCTCTATCCGGCTCCTTTGTGTATCGGTGATAAATATCTGCCCGAAATCACGGCCAATGAGCAAGCCCACCAACTGCCGCACCCGGCGCTCATCCAGTTTATCAAAAATATCGTCGAGCAACAAGATGGGCGCCACACCTTTGGCCTGCCTCAATACCTCGTACTGGGCCAGGCGCAAAGCCAGCAAAAAGGATTTTAACTGCCCCTGAGAGGCAAATTTTTTGACCAATTGTCCATCCATATACAAGGCCAGGTCGTCGCGGTGCGGCCCCACGGTGGAACGTTGCAGGATGCGGTCTTTTTCCAAAGCGCCCGGAAGTAAGTCTTCCAGCAGGCCGTTTGCCAGGTCGGAATCGTACCGCACATCCACCATTTCACGACTGTTGGCAATAGCCGCATACAATTCCTGAAATAAAGGCCTGAACGCTTCTACAAATTGATGGCGCTGCTCAAAAAGCACCTGTGCCGGGGCAGGCATCTGGTGGTCGATACTTTCCAGCAAAATAGCATCAAACCGTTTGTGCTCGGCAAAAATTTTCAGCAAGGCATTCCGCTGTTTGAGCAAGGCGTTGTATACGAGCAGGTTTTGCAGGTAATCCGGCGATATCTGGGACAAGGTCGCGTCTAAAAAACGGCGGCGGTCTTCGCTGCCGTCCTGCACCAGCGTCACGTCATCGGGCGCAATCATCACCACCGGAAACTGGCCGATATAATCCGTCAGCCGCTCATACGCTGTGCCATTGCGTTCGATTTCCTTGCGCTGCCCGCTCTGGTATTTGGCCACCACTTTCTGCACTTCTTCCTCCGAAATAAAATGTCCTTCCAGGCGGAAAAATGTGTCGCCGTGTCGGATCAACTGCTTGTCATTCAAGCCCGTATGGTTTTTGCACAAACACAAATAATGCACCGCATCCAGCACGTTGGTTTTGCCCATGCCGTTGAGGCCGGTCAGACAATTCAAGCGCGGCGACAAGGTCAGCGACTGCTGTTCGTAGTTCTTGAACTGGGTGATTTTGAGTTGAGATAAATACACGCGGCTGGTTGGTTGTGACGGCCAAAGGTATGAGGATTTTGCGCTTCGCGCACGTAGGAATAATAGCAACGCGGATGACGCGGATGACGCGGATTTACGCGGATTTCCCCTCATAGCGTAGACAAAAGCGGGAATTCCGTCAACTCTACAAGGGGAAATCCGCGTAAATCAGCGTCATCCGTGTTATCCGCGTTGCAATTATTCCTACGGGCGCGAAGCGCCATTATCGCTACGGCGCGCCCGCGCAAAATCCCCCCTGCCCTACGAAAAAAACAAGCGCTTCCCCAAAAAAGGAAAGCGCCCGTATACTTGTTTTCAGGAGGGACAATCGAAATTATTCGCTTTTCGCAACAGCGATGCTGCTGCCGGCGCTGGTCCCCGAACGCGGGAAAAACTGCTTCAATTCATTGTATTTGGTCACAAAACCGGCCGCTTCCGTGTCTTTCTTGTAGTGCCTGTAAGTTTCTTACAGAGCGTAGCCAGATTTAGGTAGGATTGCGACCGCTGACCTGGTAGGGTATCGCCGTATCTTCCTTGTCCGAACAACATCCAGATTTAGGTCGGAATTACTCAAAGCGAATATATGGATAACACGCTTCCATCGCCCGCACGCCCCTCCAACATGGCATATTTATTCACCATCCTCTGCGAATACAAAGGCGGTACTTATACCAAACAATTGGGTGCTGAAAGTCCTGTTCAGGCTTTTGAGCAATGGGCGGGCATTTTCAAGTCCGAAGATGTTTTGACGGCATCTGAAAAGAAGAAATTTGGCAAGGAAGTGGAATATGCATTGACAAAAGGTAATATAGCAGCATTAGAAGGCCTTCAAAATGTCTGGTACGAAGGTTTTTCACTGGATGATGAACTGCTGGAAGTTATTGTGGTGGGTATGAGTGAACATGTCATTGAGCCGATGCCGACAGGTAAGTATCAAAATATTGCATATCGTTCATCTGATGCAACCATTCGACGTGTACAATGGTTGCCGGACGGTGAAAAAGCAGGGATCTTAAAGGAAGAAGAACGAGAGGAATTAGACCACTATCTGCTCCAGGAAGATTTGATGATTATTGCAAAGGCGCGGGCAAATAGATACAAAACTGGTCCAAAAAGTTCAACGCCTCAAGTGTAAATCAACGGCTGATTGTTTACGATCCAGTAAGTGAAACAATTCAACTATGGTTACCATGAATGAATATAAGCTGGAAACACTCCCTTCTCAGTCATGATTGTTGTCAGTGACACATCACTTGTTTCAAGCCTCTATCTGATCGGTCAATTGCAATTGCTCCCGGCAATTTTTGGCAGAATTATCATTCCTGAACAAGTTTGGACGGAACTGTTAGTACTGGAATCTGACTTTGGATACGATTTGTCTGTATTCAAAACGGCATCATGGCTCGATATTCGCATGGCAGATGATATTACCGAAGTCGCAAGATTGCATCGGTTTTTAGATGCCGGTGAATCCGAAGCAATTGTTTTGGCCAAGGAGCTTCATGCAGACTATCTACTCATTGACGAACTTGAAGGCCGTGAAGCCGCTGCACAGGAAGGCTTGAAAACGATTGGTGTTCTGGGCGTTTTTATCCAGGCAAAATCCGCCGGTTTGATCCCGCTTGTTCGCCCTTTAATGGACGATTTACGCGCAAAAGCCCGTTTTCACATACATGAAAAATTATATAAAGCCGTGTTGGGACGGATTCCGTCAGAATGACAAAAGTAGCGTACACTGTAGAGCACACCACATTATAGGTTAAATCGGATAACTACTTTTACGATAAAGCCTGTACTTTTGTACAAACCATTTTCAATATATGGAACTACAGCACCCAATATATAACCGGATTACAATCAACCCTGAAATGTGTTCCGGCAAGCCTTGCATTCGCGGGATGCGTTTCCAGGTGACTACACTGTTGGGCTATCTGGCCG
>JAYSZC010000357.1:0-4519 GCA_043738235.1 Lewinellaceae bacterium
GGCCACTCAGATAAAATTATCTGAGTGGCCTTTTTTTGCCCTTTGCCTTTTGTTCTTTGCCTTTTTATTTTTTTCCCAGCGCAGGCAATTTCATATCCAACTTTTCCAGAGCCGCTACCATCGTTTTGGCGATAAAGTTGTCGCGGTACCAGCGGTTGTCCACCGGACAAATATGCCAGGGAACGCTGCTTTCGTTGATCGCGTATTCGTATGCTGTCATGTAGGCATCCCAAAGTTTACGCTCTTCCCAGTCGCCATCGTTGTGTTTCCAGAATTTGGTCTTGTCATCCAGGCGCTGTTGCAGTTGTAGTTCCTGCTCTTCTTTAGAAATGTGCATGTAGAACTTGAATATCAACGTGTTATTATCAAATTCAAGGAGTTCTTCGAATGCATTGATGGCCGCCATCCGTTTTTCCACACGGGTCATATCGATCCACTTGTGTACACGCTGAACCAGGATATCTTCGTAATGGCTGCGGTTGAAAATGGTGAGCATTCCTTTCTGCGGCGCCCAGCGGTGTATGCGCCACAGAAAATCATGGGCGAATTCTTCTTCCGTCGGTTTTTTGAACGAAACCAGGTCGAGACCCGCAATGGTGCAATCGCGAAAAACATTGCGCACCGCACCGTCTTTTCCACTGGCATCCATGCCCTGGAAAATGACTAAAACAGAGTATTTTCCTTCTGCGTACATCAGGTGGTGGAGTTCGCCGAGGCGTTCCACCAATTTTTTCGTTTCCTCTTTCAGATCGGCCTTTTTGAGGCCTTTCGGCGCTTCGGTGGAAATAGAGGAGAGTTGTATCGTTTTAGTGGCTGCCATCGGTTCGTTTGATTTGTTTTATTGATGATTGGGAGAGGGGGAATCGAACTTAGCATGGCGTAGCATTAAATTCGCGTTGACTCCAACTTCCCGAAAATTTGAAACTTTCGGGAAGTTCCGGGCAAAGAGGCATAAATCAAGCCGGCATTATCCCATTTTTGCCCGTTTCACCATCCAGGTTTGCAAAATTTGATGAAAACCCTTGTTGATGTCGGCTTCCACAAAGTCAATTTTAAATTGCAGGCATTTCATGCGGAGTTGCGCCGTAAAATCAGCCACTTGTTTGATGTAGTATTCTTTGACCAGATTGGGCTGCAATTTCACCTCCTCACCACTTTCCATATCCACAAAAATGTAGGGACGGTTTTCAAACTCAAAATCCAGTTCCTTGCTTTTGTCGGTCACATGGAAAAGAATCACTTCATGCTTGGCGTACCGCAGGTGTTGCAGGGCGGCAAACAACTCTTCCGCTTTATTGGGCTGTTCCATCACATCGGTAAAAATGACGACTAAGGAGCGGCGGTGAATACTTTCCGCCACCTGGTGCAGGCTGGCTGCGAGGTCGGTCGTTTTATTTAACTGCGGATTTTCAATATTTTCGATGAGTTTCGACAAAAGCAGCCGGTAATGAATGGTGCTCGATTTAGCGCCGGTGCTGAACCGCACATCGTCGTCGAACAGCGTCAGCCCGAACGCATCGCGTTGGCGTTTGAGGGCATTCATCAGCACGGCAGCCGATTGCGCCGCAAAACAGAATTTATTCTGGTATTTGTACTTGTCCGGCTGTTTTTCATCCCAGGGATAGTACATCGTCGAGGAAGCGTCTACCACAATATGACAGCGCAGGTTGGTTTCTTCCTCAAATCGTTTGACAAACAGTTTGTCTGTACGGCCATATACTTTCCAATCGATATTGCGGGTAGATTCTCCGGCGTTGTAGAGGCGATGTTCGGCAAATTCTACCGAAAAACCGTGAAAAGGGCTGCGATGCAGTCCTACAATAAATCCTTCGACCACTTGCTGGGCCAGCATTTCGAGGTTGCTGCCGAGTGAACGAATATCCTGACTTTCTAAAACCTGTGCCATTCAAATATTTTTAAGCGCGTCAAATGTAGCGATACCTGCATGAAACGCGAAAAGTTGCCGGAAGATGTGGAAAATTTGTAAAAAATATCTTCTACTATGTAAATCGGCACAGCGTACATCCAACCGTCAGCGCAATAAGAATAAAAAAATATAAACCAAACATAAACCCGAATCCCCTACCTTTGCGCTCGAAATGAAAAAATATCTGTCCATTTTCCTTGCCTTCCAGATTTTGGCGATCAGTTCGCCGACAGGTCATGGAATGCAAACCATCCTCAAAATGGGCGCATTTTTCCATCATTTTGTCCAGCACCTCGCCAGCCACCAGGAAAAAATGGGAATCGTGGATTTTGTGCAGTTGCATTATTCTGACCACGAACACCACGAGGCAGACCACGCCGGACACAAAAACCTCCCCTTCCAGCACCACGACCAACAAAATCATGTGCCGCAAACGCCCTGTTTGCTGCCTCCATTCCACAACATTGCCGGCTTCCCAAAATTGGAGATCGTCTCCAATCCATTGATATTCCTTTCGCAGCAAGGACATTCCTCGTCCTATTCGGGCGACATTTGGCAGCCGCCAAAGGCGTAGCCGCCTTCCTCTGAACCGTAGCAACCTGCGGTTTCCCATTTTCTTTTTTAAAATCATCGCCCGTCGTCGCCTACGCTACGCCGGGTTGAGGTTTTATCATTCAAATTCAACGACAATGAAAAATATGATGCTGCCATTGGCGGCTCTTTTGTGCATCCTGTTTGGCTGCACCCATTCGCACGATGCGGAAAGTGGCCATGCCCACCATGCAGACGGCAACCACATCACGCCCGCCGAGCCAACGCTCGAAGCACTTGCGTACACCCTTTACACCGACAAAACCGAACTTTTCGTGGAGTTCAAACCCCTCGTCGTGGGGCAGGAAAGCCGTTTTGCCGCACACTTTACCGCTCTCGGCGACCTGTTCAAAGCCATCGGTGAGGGAAAAATTACGCTTTCGCTCGTCGGGGCGGGCGGTTCGCAGACCATCGTTTCTGACAAGCCCGAAGTGCCGGGCATATTCCGCCTGCGGATAACACCCGAAAAAGCGGGCATTTACAACCTCGTTTTCGACATAAAAACGCCCACCTACACCGACAAAATCATCATCGAAAACGTAGAGGTTTTTCCCGATGAAAAATCGGCGATTCAAAAACAACCTGCCGAAGAAGGCGGTGGCAGCGACATCACCTACCTGAAAGAACAAGCCTGGAAAGTTGAGTTCGCCAACGCCCCGGCACGGGTGCAGCCGTTTAGCGAGGTCGTGAAAACGAGCGGGCAAATCCTCACCGCCCCCGGCGACGAAGCCGTTTTGATCGCCCAAATCAGCGGCATCGTCTCTTTTGCAGGGAAAAACATGGTGGCGGGAACTGCCATCGGTGCGGGCACAACGCTTTTCACTGTGAAAAGCAACGAGGTCGTGCAGAGCAATCTGGGCGCAGCCGTCACGCAGGCGGAGAACGATTTGGCGAATGCCAAAAAGAACTTCGACCGGGCAGCCGAATTAGTGAAGGACAAAATCATTTCTGAAAAAGATTTTTTGGAGGCAAAACGGCGCGTAGAAAACGCCCAGACCGAGCTCGCCAACCTGTCAGTTTCCAGGAATTTCAACCAAAAAAGGCAAAGCGTTTCTGCGCCGATTGCCGTTTTTTTGAAAAACGTCCTGGTGGAAAACGGGGCGTTCGTGCAGGCAGGACAACCGTTGGCAACCATTTCCAAAAACAAAGGGCTCCTGCTGCGGGCGGATGTTTCTCAAAAGTATTTCCCTAAACTCGCCTCGTTCACCGCCGCCAATTTCAAAACTGCCGACGGCGGGCAGGTTTTCAGCACCCGGAATTTGAATGGGCGGGTCGTTTCCACCGGAAAATCGGCGGTCGAAGGTTCGCCTTTTTTGCCCATCCATTTCGAGATAGACAACGTGGGAAATTTCGTCCCCGGCTCAGTGGTCGAGGTCTTTTTGCAGTCCGGCTCGAAGCCCGCTCTGGTCGTCCCAATCTCTTCACTTTTGGAAGAGCAGGGCATTTTTTACGCCTACGTCCAAACGGAAGGCGAAAGTTTTCAGAAACGGGAACTCAAAATCGGCGCATCCGACGGGCTGAACGTGCAGGTGCTTTCGGGCATCGCTGAGGGCGAACGGGTCGTGACGAAAGGGGCCTATCAAATCAAATTGTCCACCGCTTCGGGTACGATGCCGGCGCATGGGCACGAACATTAACCGATAAAATATTGAAGCATGAAATGGATAACTCGTGAACGCCCCAAAATTGACCGCATCGCCTGCCCCTGGCTCATCAAAAACTTCGTGGACGGCGAGGCGGAATTCATCTATGTGCCGAAGGAGCAGGTATTCGACCGGGCAAGGGAGCTCGGCGCTATCCCCTACGATATCCCCGGCGCTGAATACTCGCACGAAGGGGAATTTTGCACCTTCGATTTTATCATAAAAAAACACGGGCTGACCGAGCCGGCCCTGCTCCAACTCGCTGTCATCGTGCGGGGGGCGGACACCGACCGCTTCGACCTCGCGCCGCAGGCGGCGGGACTTTGGGCCATCTCGGCAGGCTTATCGTATAACATCC
>JAYSZC010000358.1:0-1854 GCA_043738235.1 Lewinellaceae bacterium
TACCTGACAATCAAAGGATTGTCGTATACATTGCAAATAGCGTACCACAGTCGCCAATGAGCGCGTAAATGACAAATAACCGGTGGGAAATCCGCAGGAAGACGATGATGCCGCTTCAGAATAAGTGCAGGAATGGCACGAAAAGCAAGCTAAACTTTTGAGAGATAATGAAACCGCAGTAAAGGTAGTGT
Source organism: Lewinellaceae bacterium (assembly GCA_043738235.1). Taxonomy (GTDB): domain Bacteria; phylum Bacteroidota; class Bacteroidia; order Chitinophagales; family Saprospiraceae; genus M3007. The sequence continues at coordinate 192 of JAYSZC010000358.1, forward strand.
TTTCTGTCGGCAGGAAAAATTTTGATCTAACTTTTATGTTGTGAATAGTGAGTCGTGAGTCGTGAATATACAATCACTCACACTGACGTGGTACCGGTCACTGTGAGTGATTGTATACTCACAACTCACAACTCACAACTCACTATTCACAACTCACAACTCACTACCTTTGCCCCCAACGTATGAAAATCCTCCTCATCGGTCAGGGAATAGCCGGCGCCATGCTGGCATGGGCGCTGCATCAGCGCGGCGCGCAGGTACGTATGGCCGATGGCAGTCTGCCGGGCAACGCGTCGCTGCCGGCGGCAGGCATTATCAATCCGGTGACCGGAAAACGTTTTGTGAAATCGTGGAGGCTGGAAGAATTTTTCCCCGTAGCTAAAAATACCTACCAGGCGCTCGAACAGTTTTTAAAGGTTCCCGTGTGGCAGCCCCACCCTATTTTACGCCTGCTCAGCACTGCGGAAGAGAGCAACGACTGGGCCGCCCGCTGCGCCCTGCCGGATTATGCCGGTTACTTAGGCGAACGCCAGGATGCAGGCGACTGGCAACCATTTATCAAGCCCGGACTGAGTTATGGCGTGATCCGCCAGGCAGCGCGGGTGCATTTCCCCAACCTGCTGGGCCGTTTCCGTCAATGGGCCCTGGAGTCGGGCATCTTTGAAAACAGGGCAATAGACTATGATGATGTCCCCGGTATTGCTTCAGACTACGACGCAATCGTTTTTTGCGAGGGCTTCCGCGCTGTGGAAAATCCCTTTTTCCCGGAGTTATCCTGGCAACCCGCCAAAGGAGAAGCGCTGCTGCTCCGGCTCCAAAATGCCGGGCATATCACTGATATGCTCAAAAAAACCATGACACTGGTACCGATGGGCGAAGGCGTTTTTTGGGCCGGCGGCTCCTATCAATGGCACTATCCCGACCTGTCGCCCAGCCTGGCAGAGCGCACTTTTATCCTCCGGCATGTGGAAGAAATGCTCGCCGCTCCGTTTGAAATCATCGGTCATGTAGCGGGCGTACGGCCCACAGTGAAAGACCGGAGACCATATATCGGAGCTGGTAAGTCACACCCTAATCTGTTTATATTCAACGGATTAGGCACCAAAGGCGCCTTGCTTGCACCCTATTGGGCCGAACACTTAGCAGCACACTTATTACAGGGATTGCCATTGGATCCGGCGGTGGATACCAGGCGCGCGGAGGCGGGCGCTTAAAATGTTATTTTTTTACAAAAAAAATTGAATTTCAATTATTTATAAAAACACCCTTATATTTAGCCCGGCAAATTGCCACATCACTTTTTTTCTTTTTTTACAATGAATACTGGTACAGTAAAATTTTTCAATGAATCCAAAGGTTTTGGCTTCATCGTAGACAACTCCACTAAAGAGGAAATCTTTGTTCACGCAACTGGTTTGATCGACAATATCCGCGAAGGCGATGTCGTCACTTTTGAAACTGCGCGTGGCAAAAAAGGCATGAATGCAGTAAATGTCAAAATTGCTTAAACAATTCCGGCATTCAATTCATATTTATGCGAAACCGCCGTTGGCTCTGACCAGCGGCGGTTTTTTTTGTGTGTTTTCTGTTTTTTACAAGTGGGCAAAGCCCCATGGATTGGATACACGAGGCAGAGCCCATTGCTGTCTGGAACCTTTGAAAT
>JAYSZC010000359.1:0-4512 GCA_043738235.1 Lewinellaceae bacterium
GGTTATGATGGTATTGCGCTGAGCGATACCATCCGGCGTAAGATAATCGAAACGCAAAGTGCCGGCGGGTTCCTGCGTTGCAATTTTATAGGAAGCACCGTATGAAAAACCGTTTTTCCACTCTTCCAGGCATTCTATCCCCAAGGTCTGGGCATACAACATTTTATCATTGGCGCCCCTTCGGAATGACAGCAACAAGCCGTTTTGCAAATCCTGTCCTGGTATTTGCATATCGTTCAGGTACCAGACACGAAGTTGGTGCAAAGGGTATTTCATCACCTGGTCCGGCCCGAAAGAGTAACGCAATCCTGCGGAACCTTTCAAGCGCGTGTCCGTAAATCCATAAGCGCCATAACCTTCCAGCAGCAGGCGTTTGTTGAATTTCAGGTTGGTGCGCCCTCCCAAACGAAGCCGATAACCTTCAATGGGATTAAAACTGGAAAAAGTGTTGATCGGCCCAATATCGAATTTCCCCTGCGTATGGTATCCGTCGACCAATACCCGCATAATATTCATAAAACTTCGGAAATTCATGTTCCGGTTGAGGCTGTCCACCATGTTATACACGCCGGCTTCATGCCTGTCGAGGCTGTCATGGCGGTGTGTAATCCAGAATGTTTCATTGCGCTCAATGGCGCCGGAATCGCGCTGCACCTTGCCGCCAACATTTAGCAGCGTTTCCGACACAGGCTGGTTGATGCGATAGCGGGCGTAGGAACTTGTTTTTTGGGCCAGGATTGTTTTGGAATGCTCCGTCTTCATCATACCGAATTCCATCGTCACCACATCAGATGTGGGCAGCAAAGCCTTCCCTCCGGGGATGTTTATCCATTTAAACTCCTGCTCTATCTGTAAACCGTTTACCCAGTTTAGATTGATCTGTTCAGGAATTTCAACCTGGATTTTCTTTAAGGCATAGGTAGAGTCTAATGCTATCCACATATCGCCGTTGAAAGCGAGGTCTGTCTTTTGCCGGGGCGTAAAGTAAAGGTGCACACACCGCGTATCGCCCAACATGGCGGTGTCGCGCAGGTAGAATTGGTAAATGCCTGGAGAAAAATCAGCCAAAGGGCTAGTGAACTCAACTGTTACGAGGTTGATGGCATTGTCATAAAAATCGATTTTGCGGTATAAATTTTCCACCATATTGGAAATACCGTCATCGTCCAGATAGCCGGGGAGCCGGGTGCTTTTTTCTCCCCGGACATATTCGCGTTCCGTTCTGGGAGATTTGCGATAATACACATCTGAAATGGTTTCCCTGAGGTAAAAAGGCAGGTTTACTTTACCTGTAACCTGGTTGGTATCGACGTTTTCAAAAATGAATTGCGTTTTGCGGAAAAAGAAATTGCGACGGAGTTTGTTGTCGATATTATTGATGGCAAACTCTATTTTGTCGTACCGCTCGAGGCTATAATAATCTAAATTCTCTTTGCGATTTTGCTCTTTATGGGCAATAACTTCCCGCATAAAGTCTACCGCCGGGTTGTTTTTATTCCGGTATTTTTTAGACCGGCTTACCACTTCCACTTCGTTCAGAGAAGTGCTGTTTTCGACGAGCCGTAGGTGCAGTTCATTGGTTTCGCCGGATTTAATCAGAACCGTCAAAGGGTCGTATCCGATACAGGTGACGACAATAAAATTTCCTTTTTCTTTCCTTTTCAGGCTGAATTTGCCGAATGCATCTGTTCGTGTACCGAGGTTGAGACTGTCATAACGAATCGTTGCGGCGGCAATAGCCTCTCCGGTTCGACTATCTGTTACCTTGCCTTGTACAATGGTCAGATTCTGAGCTGATAACCCAAGACTAATCAGGCAACATGTTATCAGCAATAAAAAACTTGTTCTGGGAAAACTACGCATCTAAAGTATTATTACCGCACAAAAAAAGACAAAGATAAAACGATGCATCTCTTGTTCCGTTTTGTTCGTTTTCGTTATCACAATAAATTTTCGTTAAATTTAGCGGTATAACAGCACATCGCCTTTCAAGACAACAACCTTTCCCGGATTGAGTTCCACACGGGCGACAAATACATACACGCCGGGAAGCGCTTCTTTCCCCCTGAAAGCACCATCCCAGCCATCTTCCGGTACGTTGGTCGTGAAATCCTGGCGCTGAAACATCTGTTCTCCCCAGCGATCGTAAATGGAAAGTTCCAGAATGGGAAGCGGCTCCCGGCTGAAAAATGAAAAATACGCATTGCCTGTGACAGATGCCGGCGCAAAAACATTCGGCGCAAAAACATTCGGCTCGATCAGCAGGAAAAAACTATCCACTGCCGGACAACCCTCCGAATCGTACACCGTCACACTCACCCACATGTTTTCTTCCGGGTAAAAGGTATAAACAAGGCAGTCCGGACATTCATTACTCCCGGAAGGCTCCCAGCTTGTGCCGATAACGGGAAGACTGGATTGCGCCTGCAATTCCACCCGTTCTCCCGGCTTCAGTGGATCGGGCAGCAACAAAGGAATCAGTTCCACCGAAAAACTGTCGGGCTGACCTATCGTCAGCGACAGCGGCCTGTTGTAACAACCCGTCGAATCACGCACCAATAAACCGTAAGTCCCGGCTGTGACGGTTGAAAATTGATTATTGGTGGTGAAATTTACACCATTGTCAATAGAATACTGGTAGGGCGGGAAGCCGCCGTAAGGGCTTCCAAAGTCAATTTGTCCGTTGGAAAAACCAAAGCAAGACGGCTCTTCCGATGTAAATGGAAAGGCCGGGGAATTGAATACAGCCACCAGCGAATCAGATGCGTAATCAGCCTTGCGGCAAACGCCCAGATACCCGATTGCCGTATAACGACCTGGTACATAAGCAATTAAAAAGGTGTCGGCCCCAAACTGGATAATCGAATCTTCAAATACCCATTGCACCCCGTCAAACAAGCCCTCCGCTACGAGGGTATCGGGGCAAACGCCGTCGCCGATCAGGGAAAGGTCAATTTTGGGGACAATACTTTTGCTGAAACCGGAATAAAACGCGGCGAAACTGGCAGGTTCATTTCGACCGAACAAAGCCACCTGAACGGCGCCCTCCGCCATCACACTGAGGGTGGAAATGACGCTCGATTGCGTAAACAGGTCTAATTTCCGGTAGGTGACAAAGTCGGGATTTCCCGGCACCTGCGCCGGTGGTGGCAGTGAGAACTCCACGCCGTCGATACGCACCGTCACATTAGAGTCGCGCATGGCAGTTATCATCAAACCGCCTTCAAAACGCATCGCCCCGATGAGATTGGGCTGGAAAATATTATCTACCGTATTCGGAACGCTGCAACTGATGGGCGGAACGAATATCAATCCGGCGGTTCGGGCCGCATCCATCCCCGAGGAGGTGCCTCCGATCATCTGGTACATGAAAACCGGCTCGGAAGTGCTGACATACATATTGCCGTTGATGGAGAAATCATTCGTCGCCACCTCAAAAAAATCGCCTGCCCCGAGTGTCGCACTGGGATTTGCATTGCCGTTGATATAAACCCGGGTACCCGCCACGTGGGCGACAACGATTGGGTGCTCTAATACTTGTGAGCCATTGCCCCGGCATAGAATGTACTCTTTGCCCACCAATTCAAATGGAACAATCTGATCTATCCCAATGTCATGCGCCATTGCCATAAGCGGCGCGCCAACCCAGGATCCACAGTTGACCGCTACGGGCTTGCTGGATTCCAGTAAAGCGCCAATCAGCCCGTTGGGCGGTTGGGTAACATTGTTTATCGCAACATAATTGGAAAAAACGACCGATTGCCCGCGTTGCAGCATGACTGTTTGGGGACCGGTAGAAGGGACGTCAATACCGCCAATCCTAAAATCTGTTTGAGCGTCAAAATCTGATAACGTAACTTCTGTAGAATCTTCTGTGGCCAGCACGCCGACAAAATTGGAGCGTCGATCCTGATCGTCTGCTTCCTGGATCAAATGACCGATTCGAAAAACCTTTCCCAATGCAGCGCGTCCTTTGCAGGTCAGGTCGCCGGCATGGTTCTGCGAATTGGCATGTACCCGAAAATAGGCATAAAATTTTTTCGGACCCGAAATAACCAATCCTTTGGAAGACAATGGTTTGTGCAACTGGCTTTCCACAACAAGTGCCGGTGTATTGGCCGATGAACCCAGGCTGTGGCGGTAGGGTTGGCTATTGCTGATCATCACCGAGACAATCAGGTTATCGGCGCCGTCGCGAACTTCTACCGGAAATAGATCGGTTTCAGGGGTGGATAAATAGAGAAATTGTGGCCCAAACTCATTGCGGGCATGCATGGGAGGAAGCCAGTGAATAGTATCTAATTGCCCAAACAGCGCAGCTGAATGAAGCAAGCAGATTATTTGAAACATGAGTCGTACTACTTTCATCAGCCTGGCTTTTTCCGGCTGAAATATAATGGCTTATGACCAATGCCTCCGGTTATTCTTTTCCTAAATATGGGATTTGGCTTGAAATATACTTTTTTTCGTGTTTAGTTTATGGTGTTTAGTGTTTGGGGCGCTTCGCCTTTG
>JAYSZC010000360.1:0-1851 GCA_043738235.1 Lewinellaceae bacterium
ATCAGATTCGGTGAAGCGGACAACGAAAAACCCGGTGTGCTCGACGGGCAGGGCAGGCGGCGGGACCTTTCCGGCATGTTTCCGGATTGGGACAGAACATTTTTCCGGCAAGGCGGAATGGCCGCGTTAAAAAAGGAACTGGAAAACCTGGATGCTTTCCCCGAAGTACCAGAGTCGGAGCGTTGGGGCGCCTGTGTAGCGCGTCCCGGCAAAGTGATATGTATCGGACTCAACTATTCCGATCATGCAACCGAATCGGGCATGGAATTACCGACGGAGCCGATTGTTTTTCAGAAAGGAGCCAACACCGTCGTCGGCCCGTATGACCCTATCCTGATTCCCCGGAAAAGTGAAAAAACAGATTGGGAGGTGGAACTGGGCATCGTGATCGGAAAAGATGCTCGTTACTTAGATAGCGTCGAAGATGCCAAAGATTATATCGCCGGTTATTGTATTTCCCACGATGTGTCCGAAAGAGCCTTTCAGTTGGAGCGGGGCGGCCAGTGGACCAAGGGCAAATCCTGCGACAATTTTAACCCGATCGGCCCCTTTTTATCTACGCCCGACGAAATCGAAGATGTGCATCAATTGACCATGTCTTTGTGGGTAAATGGCGTTCAGATGCAAAAAGGGAATACCCGTACGATGGTTTTTGATTGTTATTATGTTGTGCATTACTTGTCTCAATTTATGACCCTCGAAGCGGGCGATCTGATTACAACCGGAACACCGCCCGGCGTAGGATTAGGCATGAAACCGCCTCAATATCTGAAAGCAGGTGATGTGGTGGAACTGGCCGTAGAGGGTCTGGGAAGGCAGAAACAAGTGTGCGTTAACGCGTGAGATTTTTTAATGATGAATGATGAATGATGAATGATGAATTTTTTACACCATGGGATTTGTAGGTAAAGTAGCCATCATTACGGGTGCTGGACAAGGCATTGGTTTTGAAATCGGTAAATGCCTGGCTACCGCAGGCGTGCAGGTTGTATTGAACGATATTGATCCTGTGCTGACGCAACAGGCCGCACAGAAAATAGGTGATGAAACCGGCGGAACCTGCATTCCCATGTCGGGCGACAGCAGCGACACGGCTTTTATCCAAACTATGGTGGATACGGCGGTCGAGCAGTTTGGCCGACTGGATATTGCGATTGCCAATGCGGGCATTACCTTGTTTGGAGATTTTTTTGAGTACAGTCCCGAAGCCTTTTTCAGGGTAATGCAGGTCAATCTGGGCGGTACGTTTTTTTTGGCGCAAGCCGCAGCCAAAGTGATGAAAAACCAGCCTTCCGGCGGTACACTCCTGTTTACTTCATCGGTGACGGGTCATCAGGCGCACAAAAACCTGGCGGCTTACAGCATGAGTAAAGCGGCTTTGGAAATGCTTGCCAAAAACCTGGTTATCGAACTGTCGCCCTATCAGATCAACGTAAATACCCTGGCTCCAGGCGCTACTTTAACCGAAAGAACCTTGGATGACCCGGAATACGCTGCCGTCTGGTCGAAACTCACCCCCATGGGCCGCCCGGCGACGGTGTCGGATATTGCCAGTACGGCCTTGTTTCTGGTATCAGAACAGGCAAAACATATTACCGGACAAAGTTTGATCGTGGATGGCGGTTGGACTTGTGTCAGCCCAAATCCTTAAGTTAATGATGAATGATAAATGATGAATGATGAATATTTCAGCCTGACAGGTGAAGTGAATTTTCTTTTTATTCTTTTAAACAATTGATTTTCAATAAATTATATTTTTTTCATCATTCATCATTCATCATTCATCATTCATCATTCATCATTCATCATTCATCATTCATCATTCATCATTCATCATTCATCATTCATCAT
>JAYSZC010000361.1:0-12272 GCA_043738235.1 Lewinellaceae bacterium
CAGCTCCACTTTATTGTCGCCGTTGACCAGCACCGAAATGGTTTTGGTTTCTCCGGCTGTGCCGGTAAATGTCAGGGACCCGTCGTTATCCTGATAGTCGTTGTCGGCTGTGGTGGCGGTACCGTTATTGGTCGTATAGGGAACAGTAAAACCACCCTGCACCGCTGCGCTCAAAGTGGCGGTAAAGGTGTACGACACCGTACCGGCATTGGTTTCAACTTGCGTACTGCCGCCGCTGAGGGTCAGCGTGGCGTTGTCGTCGTTGGTAATCGTACCCGTGCCAGGGTTCGCGCCCAGCCCGCCGTTGACGGGGTTAGACAGTGTGATAATCACCGTTTCATCGCCTTCCACCACCAGATCGCCATTGACCGTTACTGTAATGGTCTGCGTCAGTGCGCCGCCGGCTGGAAAGTTAAGCGTACCCGCTGCAAGCGGCGCATAATCGCTGCCCGAAGTGGCCGTGCCGCCCGTAATGGCGTAATTTACCGAAGAAGCGTTGGTATTCGTTATCCGGGAGACCGTATACACAAGATTGGTCGTGCCCGCATTGCCTTCCAACACACTCGGATTATTGATCGAGAACTGGTTGTTGACAATATTGGTCCGGTAATCTTCCACTTCGCCGTCAGCGGCATGGCCGGCATTTGACAGGCCGCCCGCCGAACTAAAGCGGAAACGCAGGAAGGAAAAATTCACTGTGGCGTTGGCAGGCACAGCAAACATCAGCACATTGTCGCCCGCGACGAGGGCCACGTTGTCAAATATTTTTTCTCCGGCATCGTCGAGGCGGCGGTTCCAGTTGAAATCCATAAAGGCGTCTAATTTGCCCGCCTGAGAGGCATTCACGGTAATGGTAGCCATCGTACCCGTCACAAAAACGCCTGGCAAGGTCACGCCGTCTTCGTCGTCGCCATCCGCATCCGTGTCATCGCCATCGGCCAGGGGGCCCGGCTGACCGTCCGGGTCGCCGTCGATAGCCGTGCCGAGTTGGAAGCCTAAAACTGTATTGTGGCGCGCACCGTTGGAGAAAAGTAGGGTAGACAAGCTGTCGGGACCATCGCCCCAGTCCACTTCGTCGTTATTGATCGTGCCCGTCTGTGGAGAACCGGTTGTGGTCAAGCCTGCAGGAGCGCCGCTGATAGCGCCCAGGGCTACCGTGAAGGTTTCATTCGCTTCTACCTTGGAGTCGCCGTTCACCAGTACGGTAATGGTTTTCATTTCCCCGCTTGTGCCGGCAAAAGTCAAAGTCCCGTCGTTGTCCTGATAATCATTATCTGCTGTGGTGGCCGTGCCGTCGTTGGTGGTGTATGGCACAGTAAAACCGCCCTGCACTGGGTTGTTCAGGGTGGCCGTGAATACCCGCGGCGTCGTGCCGCTGTTGCCTTCATTGGCTGCGCCGCCACCGCTTAGCGTCACCGTGGCAGCATCGTCGTTGACGATCGTACCGGTGCCGCTACTGGTACCCAGGCTGACATTGCGGCCGGAAGCGCTCAGCGTCCCGATGGTCACATTGTACACCTCGTTCGCTTCCACTTTGTTGTCGTTATTAATGGTCACATTGACCGTTTGAGCGGTCGTCGTGTTGGCCGCGAAGGTGACCGTCTGGCCGGCGATACTGTTGTAATCGTTGTCCGCCGTCATGGCCGTACCATCGGAGGTGGAGAACTGGACCGTCACCGCCACGTCGACCGGATTGCTCAGGGTCACCGTGAACACCTGTGGCGTAAGGTTTTCCGCCTGGCTGACGTTACCGGCGAGGCTGACCGTTGCAGCATCGTCGTTGGTGATCGTGCCCGTCTGGGGAGAACCGGCTGTGGTCACTCCGGCAGGACCTGTAACGGCGCCGAGAGCGACGGTAAAGGTTTCATCCAATTCCACTTTATTGTCGCCATTGACCAGCACCGTAATGGTTTTGGTTTCCCCGGCCGTACCGGTAAAAGCCAGCGACCCGTCGTTGTCCTGATAGTCGTTGTCGGCCGTGGTAGCGGTACCGTTATTCGTCGTGTAAGCGACAGAAAAGCCGCCTTGAACCGGGTTGTTCAAAGTTGCGGTAAAGGTGTAGGACGTTGTGCCGGCGTTGCCTTCGTTTTGAGCGATGCCGCCGGAAAGGGTCACTACTGCCGCATCGTCGTTGGTGATCGTACCCAGCCCTGTATCGTCTGTCAGGATCACGCCGCCCGGCGCGCCGGAGAGTACCACTGTAAAGGTCTCGTTGGCTTCCACTTTATTATCGTGGTTGACAAGCACCGTCACGGTCTGCGTCAAAGCGCCGCCGGCTGTGAAAGAAACCGTACCGCCGCTGATGGCCGTGTAATCGTTGTCGGCCACCGTCGCCGTGCCGTTTGCGGTATTGACCGTGAGGTTGAACGCTTCGGTATTGTTGCTACGCGTTACCGTGAACGTAAAGGAGCTGGTCGAGCCGCCCGTGCCTTCAGCCATCGTCACGTCGTTGATCGTCACGGTCGTGGGCGTTTTAAAGCCGAAATCGACCGAAAGATTGGTATTATTGTCTGCATCGCCGTCAGTGGTGGGTTCCGTGCCGTAGGCCAGCGTAACTGCCGCCGAAGCCACGCCGAAAGTGGGCACTGCGTCGCCGTTGTCGTCGTTGTTCACGTCGTTATCGGGATCCGGCGCTCCGCCTACCGGGCTGCTCACCAGGGCCGCCATCAGGCCGTTGTCATACAAGGGGCCTCCAGGGTTAAAGTTAGAGGCAGCCACTTCCACGATATAATTGCCCGGACAAACGACAAAGCTATATACCCCGTCCTGCCCCAATACATTGGCTGTGTTGGTAGTAGTTAAAGGAGCGCCGTCGCCTGCATCCAATACGAAGTCGCCGTCGTCGAGGTACAACCTGACCAATACGCCGTTGACCCCCACGTCGCCGCCATCGAATACGCCGTTGCTGTTATTGTCTCTATAAACGAGGTTCCCCAATGTCAGCGTACTGAAAGGTGTCAGGGTCGGGTTGGAGGCTCCCATAATGTCGGGGTCATCCGTTTGGAACGGCCCAATGGGCATCATTGCATTGTTCAGGGCCGTGACATTGCTCTGGTTGCTGATATCGCCACCGGGTACCGTACCTGTCGGGCAGGCGTTGGCATTTACTGTCACCTCGTAAGTAATGCAGATGGTTTTACCGGGAGGCAGGGTAAAGCCGGGGGGCGCCGGAAACGTTTGCGCCCGAAGCCCGGCGGAAACCAGCAATACTAAGAGCAGGCCGGCGGAAACCCGATTTTCAATTTTGTAAAAAATACTTTCCATGAAGATTATTCTTTTAAAATTTATTAATTGGTTTCAGGAGTACGTGCAGGAAATGAAGATCATACTACTGGACATTTTCGCGGAGATAGACTTTCCAAGTTTTTAAAACTTGGAAAGTCTGGGCACTCGAAAAAAATGTCCAGTAGTGTGAATGAAGATTATCAGACTTGCATAGAAAATATATTATTACTTATGAAGTGAATAGGTGTCGCTGGTTTGCAGGTCCAGCATACCGGCCCACCGTTCGGTATTGGAAACTTTCAGGGGCCGGGAACCCGGAAGGCTTTCGGTTGGATCGATCATAGCGGTGGGGTGGCCGGGAACGGTGCAGACGCCGCCGAAAGTCACTACGCCGCCGCCGGCTGCCGAACTGCTAATGATGCCGCCGAGCCCGGAAGTCGGTGTATTGCCGTTGCCATCCCAGTTGGTGGCGACAGGGCCGCCCGGGCCCTGTAAATTGACACTGGTGCCGGCGCCGCTGGCCCTCGCCCGGAAATGTGCGAGGAATCCGGCTCCTGTGGACAGGACGTTGTTATTGATAATCCGGGCACAAACAGAGGGGGAGACGGTGGGGCTGCTGGCCAGCACGTCGATCCCGAAAAAGGTGTCGTCGGCAATCGTAATGGTATTTGTGGAAACCAGGACGTTCAAGGTTCCGTCCGCCTGGCTGTTGATGGCGATACCGTTACCGGAATCGTCTATGCCGCTGATCGTATTGCTCACTACTTCTACAATGCCGGTCGAAGAGCCGACTGCAAAAACGACGACCCCTTGAGCCGTACAGAGACAGTTCGCAGTCTCGCCACCGCCGGCGATACAGTCGGAGCAGCCGTGCGGTCCGGTGATGATATTGTTGTTGATGCGGGCATTAAAAGTACTGGTGGCCTCTCCCTGTACGATAATAGCCCCGGTTCCTGCTATGGTCAGGGTGTTCCGGTTTACGTTGATATTCATGAGGGAGGTACCCTGCGGAATTACCTGTATGCCTCCCATGAATCTTTTGACATCCCTGCTCAAAGTGCAATCCGTTACATTGGCATTCATGGTACCTGCACTGGCGCGTATGTCGACGCCCCGGCCTTTCAGGCGGAAGAAGTCGCAATCGTCGACATTGATCGTATTGGTCACGTTACTGGCGGCTGTAATGAAAAGGCCGTTGTTCGCGATCGGGTTGTCGAAGTTATCCGAGAACGTGCAGCCAGTGACCGACAGGTTGAGGGCAGTAGCGGAGGCACTGTTAAAGATCTCGACGGTTTCGTCTTCCGGGAAGGTGAAGGTGGAATTGGTGATGGAGCAGGTGCCCTGCAGGTCCCTGATTTTCATACAACCTTCAAACTGATCGTCGCCGCAGTTGGTAAAACTGCAGTCGGCCATGGTCATGGTAGTAATGTTCGCTCCGTTCAGGCCCTGTTCTTCAGTGCCGTTGACGTCTATATTCGTAAGGACAAGCGTGGTGATCGTACGGAAGTATAGCGCCGCGTTGCACGAAAGTGTGGTGAGTGCGTCGCAAACACCTACCGCGCCCGCATCGAGCGTATTGGCGTTAGTGAACGCCATGTTTTTCAGCGTGATGTTCGTGGCGGTGAAAAAATCGACGCCGCGGGTGGTGATGTTCTGGATCGTGCCGCCGCTTGCATTGGTCGTTCCTGTACCGTTGACGGTGAAACTCCCCGTCGTGTTGGAGATTTCCATGCCTTTGGCAGCGCCGTTGACAGATACGGTGGTAAATACCATACCCAGTACGGCGTTGTTGATATCAAAAGCGATCTGGTTACCGGAGTTGATGGTACCGTCGGTCACGTTGAGCGTACCGCCGCCGTCGGATACGATAGCGCTGCCGCCGCCACTGCGGGCTACGTCGACGTCGCCCAAGTTTTTCGTACCGGTACTGGTATTAATCGTGATGGCAGTGCCGGTACCGCCCGTCACATTAATGCCGGCAAAGCTGATAGCGGAGGCGCTTGCGTTGACGTTGGTGAGGGTCAGTGCCGAGCCGTTGCCGGATTTTGTGATGGTATTTCCTGCGCCAGCTACCGTTACCGTGCCGCCGACAGTAGCAATAAAGCCGCCGCCGGTGGTGGTCGTAATCGTAAGAACGCCTGTAATGAATTCAATCGTAGCGCCGGCATTAGACGTTAGCGTTACGGCTGCGTTGGCGCCGGTATTCAGGTTTTTGATGCCGGAGAAGGTTTTGATGCCGCCGCCACTGTTCTGTACCAGAATGCCCTGTCCGGTCGAGGTGATGTTGCCGGAGAAGGTAGCGTTGCCGCTGTCGTGGTTGTCTATATTCACAGCCAGCCCGCTGTTGGTCGTGATGGCTCCGCCGTAGGTAAACACCACGGAGCCGTTCATGATCAATACGCCTGCGGAGCTAGGATTGGTGATGGTGCCGCCGGTGGCGGTGAATGTACCGAGAAAATCGGTGAGGCTGATACCGTTGGTATTGCCGGTGGAGGATATGCTGCCGAATACGGCATTCGTGGAAGCGCCACTGCCGTTCAGCGCTTTGAAGCCGCCGCCGGTGGTATTCGTAATGTCTACTTCACTCACGACGAGGTTGCCGACCGAGGTCGCAAGGGTATTTTCCATACCGAAATCGGAGCTGTTGCCTACGTTGAAGCCGCGCAGTGTATTATTCATCGCCAGGGTGACGCCGTCGCCTGCAGCGTTGGTGATCACCGGCCGGGTGCCGTTGATGGCAGGCAGGGGTTTGCTGTTGGTCGCCAAGACGAAGGGCAGGACGTTGGCCAGGTTGGCGCCGCCGGTGTGGCCTTCGCCGAAGAGGCGTTCGCCGTTCTGCAGCACGATGCCGCCGGTATAGTTGCCGGGTACCGCGTTGTGTTCTATATAGATTACGTCGGCCGCTGCTGCCGAACCGGCATTGAAATCGGCCAGGCTTTTGAACGGCGAAGTGACCCGCCCGTCGCTGGTAGCGGCCACCGAAGCGTTATCGATAAACCAGATCAGGTTGGTAACGGTAAAGGTCACGGTCGCCATATCCACATCCGGTACCGGCGGGCCGATCTCGTTCCCGTCGTTCAAGGTATAGTTATAGGTGTCCGATCCCGTAAATCCCGGGGGCGGGGTATACATGAAACTGCCGTCGGCATTGATCATGATCGATCCGCCGGGCTGCGCAGTGGGGAAGGTGCCCGCTGTAGCCGTCAGGAGCGGTATGTTGTCGTCGAAGTCGTTGGCGAGCAGGCCGGCAGCGGCCGGCACGGTCAATCCGACGTTACCCGTAACGGCATACGCATCGGGCAGCGCCAGGGGTGATGAGCGGAAAGATCCCGGTGTGAAGGTGGTACGGGGATCGGGCACGATATTCAACTGTACGTTGTTACCGTTCGCGCCGCCGGTATTCTGGATCGTCACTTTGTAACGAATATGGTCGCCGGGATCGGCTTTGCCGTTCATATTCGGATTGACGATAATCTCGTCCGTTTGGGTGGGCACGATGGTTTGTGCCTGCAATTCAAAACTGCCCGTAAGGTACAAACCGAGCGCCAGCACTGCGAGGAAACGAACACGTACGGAAGGAAGCGTAAATAATTGTTTCATATGTCAGTTAAGGTAATTACAAAAGAAAAGAAGAGGTTCGACGAATGATAGAATGACCAGGCGAAGGTTTGGAGTGCAGCAAAAAAAGTGCCGTCCTCACCGAAATGCTGGGCGGAGAAAAGTATCTTGTCGAAAACAGCAGGAAACAGCAAGAAAATTTGACGAAAGCCATTGAAAAATCTTTGAAAACCGGATACCGGGAGGCATCGGAATAAGGCAATCGCTGCCGTTCTCCGTTAAGGAGAACAAGCATGTTAAACTTTCTCATGAGATTAAGGCGTAGTTTTCAACAATGGATGATCGGGGCCTATAACAAATAAAAACTAAAATCCATGCCAAAGGTAACAAATGGGCTTGTTTCTCCAAAACTTCCAGTAGAATTAATACCAAAAAAATATCCGGCGAAGAGGCATCTGCCGGATTTATCTTGTTATAGCAAAATAACCTGTCATTTATCGGATAATTTTTGTCTTAAAATAAATATTTCTCAAAGAGGCACCTATATTTGCAGCGATTGCTTTTGATTCTCTCCCCTGATTTTCCGCCCCTGTATCCCTTTTGTTTTATTCATATAATTTCTTTGTTATGAAAAGAAGGACTTTCGTCCAGACCGGTGTAGCGGGTGCGCTTGGGTTGGCGCTGCAACCTGCCGGTTTGCATTTTTTAACCCCGAACCAAGATGATGTTCAATCCTGGCTCCTCCAATTTTCAAAAAGTATTAAATCCAGGCCGGTTTGGGGGGTACGGGTATTGTCCGACACGGATTTACAAATGACGGAATCTCTTGATTCGTATTTTTCAAAACGGTTTTTTCAGCGCGAAAGCAAGCAGGTGTACCTGGTTGCCAACACGGAACTTTCATATTTCTTTTACCCCGTATTCCTGCGGCACGCTTCGGCCCGCTTGTGCGATATACTGCTGCCCGTTTTTATGCGGCAAAGCGAGGGGGCATGGCGGCATATCGGTACTTTCACGGGCTTTCAAGTGGAAGCCTTGGCGCGCGCGGCAGCCATCTTGAAGGACCGGGAAATCGGCCCGCTTTTGCTGCCGGTAGCGCCCGGCGTTACGGAAGGCCCCGTTTACTCTTATAAAACCCGGACGGGCAGCGTATCGATCTCTACCGTCGTGAAAGAAAAAGGAAGCACCTCGATGCGGATTTATAGTGACGGACAGTTGTTGCTGGAAGAAAATTTCGGCTCCGCGCATTGCCTGAACAGCGGCAAGATTTGAAGCGACTCATAAAAACTTTGCATCCATACATTGTAATTATTCTCTCACCAAAAAAAGTGAAAAACTTATGGCTGAACCTTTTTTATCTGAAATCCGGATATTCAGTTTCGTGTTTGCTCCCAAAGGCTGGGCGTTGTGCAACGGGCAGTTGCTGCCCATCAACCAGAACCAGGCGCTGTTTTCCTTGCTGGGAACTACCTTCGGCGGCGACGGCCGGGTGAATTTCGCCCTGCCCGATATTCGGAGCCGGGTACCTATACACGTCGGAAGCGGACATACGCTCGGCGAACGCGGCGGCGAACAGGCGCATACTATATCGATCGCCGAATTGCCCACACATACGCATGTCGTGAATGCCAGCACCAATTCCAGTACCCGTGTGACCAATCCGACCAATAATTTTCCAACCGATGCTTCGCCGAACTCCGTATACAGTCCGCCCGTCAACCTTGGCGCCTTTAAACCGGAGACTGTCACCAACACCGGCGGCAGCCAGGCGCACCTGAACATGCAGCCTTTCCTGACGCTCAATTTCTCCATCGCGCTGCAGGGTATTTTCCCAAGCCCCAACTAACACTCTTCATTCATTTGTTCATTTAAAACAAAGCGCCCGCTTTGTATAAATTATATACCAAATGGCACAACCTTATGTCGGAGAAGTCCGAATGTTTGCCGGCAATTTTGCTCCCGCCGGCTGGATGTTCTGTGAAGGACAACTTTTACCCATTTCCGAAAACGAAACGCTTTTTCAATTGATCGGAACCACTTACGGCGGCGACGGCGAGTCGACGTTCGCATTGCCCGATCTGCGCGGCCGCCTGCCGCTTCACATGGGCAACGACTTTATACTCGCCGAAACCGGCGGGGCCGAGGAGATCACGCTGACTGTCCAACAGATCGCCGCGCACTCCCACCCCATGCTCGCATCTGCAAGCTCCGGTACTACCGGAACGGCTTCCAATACCGTATACGCGGGGGCTACCGGATTTAACCCCTACGTCGACGGCAGCGTCACAGCCTCTATGAATGTAGGCATGGTAGCCTCTACCGGCGGAAGCCAGCCGCATACGAACTTCATGCCCTATCTGTGCATCAATTTTATCATTTCGCTTTTCGGTATTTTCCCGTCGCCTACCTAGCAGATGCACAGGCAAAACTTTTTGAAAAACAATAAAAATTAACATTCAACATGGCAGATCCATTTGTTGCTGAAATAAGGATATTCCCCTTCAACTTTGCACCTACCGGCTGGGCTTGGTGCGACGGCCAGTTGTTGCCGCTCTCCCAGAACACTGCACTCTTTTCCTTGCTGGGTACTACTTACGGCGGTAACGGCAAAAGTAATTTCGCCCTCCCCGACCTCCAGGGCAGGTCTCCGATGCACCCCGGACAGGGGCCCGGCCTCTCCCTGCACGATCTGGGAGAAACGGGCGGTTCGGAAACGGTCACGTTGCTGGAAAGCGAAATGCCGGCCCACAACCACACCGTACGGCTCGACGGCGTCAATCCGGGAGAAGCTGTTACACCCATTAACCATCTGATTGCCCGGACGACCAACGTGATGTACAGCACCACGGTGGCCCCGCAGGTAATGATGGCGGCCGAAGCGCTCGCACCGGCGGGAGGCGATCAACCGCACAACAACCTGCAACCGTACCTGACCTTTTATTTTTGTATCGCCCTGCAAGGTGTATTCCCACCGCGCACCTGATTTGTGTTTCAAGGTATGACCGCATCGACGGATATTATTTCATTGCGTACAGCAGCGCCCGAAGACCGGGCGCTGCTGCGCGATATTTACGGCAGTACCCGGATGGACGAGTTGGAGCAGACAGACTGGAATGCGGAAAAAAAAGCGGCGTTTGTAGAGCACCAGTTCGAAGCGCAGGATACGCACTATAAAAAAGTGTATCCCGATTCGGATTATGCCGTCATCCTCTGCAACGACGTGCCCGCAGGAAGATTTTATGTAGAGCGCCACCTCATTCCGGGAACGATCCGGATCGTCGATGTCGCCTTGCTTCCCGATTTCAGGAATAAAGGCATCGGACAATTCCTGGTACATCAATTGCAGGAAGAAGCGGCACAGGTGGGCAAAACACTCACCATTCATGTAGAACGCTTCAATAAGGCGCTCCGATTTTACGAACGGCTGGGTTTTCAAATCATCAAGGAAGCCCACGGCGTATATTACCTGATGGAATGGAAGCCGCCGGGCCATGCGGGAAAGCCCGATCCGGATCAGTAACTGCCGGCACGGATCAATCAAAGAAGAACCTAACAACACACAATCCAATGCTCGACCAATTACAGGCTTCAGATTTTGCCCATTTGGAAGGAACCACCCTCTCTGTCCGTTTTCACCCCGAAGTAACCCTGGAAACGAATCTGATCGAAGTATCGGAAACAAGAGGCGAATCGCCCCTGATCCGCAATCCGTTTCGCCTGGTACTCCAGACCCAGCAAAAAAACGAATATTACCCTCAAGCAATTTATACCCTCATCCATCCCGAAAAGGGAGACCTGCAACTGTTTATGGTGCCACTTGGAAGCGACGGTAACGGCATGCGATACGAAATCGTATTCTCATGAAGCCGTGCCGGAGTAATAGAATCCGGTTTATAATAGAATTGAATGCATGTTGACTACAGGTTGACGCTCCGGCGCCCGACCAATACCTTACTGCGAATCGACGCATCTTACCAGCAGATGTTTGAAGCGGCGGAAGAGATGTACCGGTTGCTCCTGGCTGCCGCATGCATGCATCCGGACGATCCGAAAAACAGAACAGACATTTACTTGCCCGAAGGGAAAGCCATCGCACCCGCCTGGGCCGCCATGTGCATCCGGGACTTTTATCGTACCCGCCAGTTTTTACGCGCCCTGATTTCGGCCGTGCAGACCATGCGGTCGAGAACACCCGACAGTCCCGTTCATGTCCTGTACGCCGGAACCGGCCCGTTCGCAACGCTGGCCTTGCCGCTCACGACGATGTTTACACCCGAAGAGCTGCAATTCACCCTGCTGGAGATCAATCCGGAAAGTGTAAGAATGCTGCAAAATGTGTTGGACGTCTTTCAGGCGGACGGATATGTCCGGAAAATTGAACAAACGGATGCCACCACCTACCAGGCAGAAGGCCCGGTCCATATCGTGGTGACGGAAACGATGCAACAGGCGCTGCAGGACGAACCGCAGGTGGCGATCACCCGCAATCTGGCGCCGCAACTGGCGCCGGGCGGTATCCTGATCCCGCAAAAAGTGACAATCTCCGCCGGTTTGTTCAATATTCATAACTTGCAGGAAATCAATACTTCTCCCTCCGCGTACCGGTTATTATGCCCCGTATATGAACTTTCGGCCGGGTCGGTGGAAACAACCGCTCCGTTCCCCGAAGTCCTGGTCGATGTGCCGGAAAGTTTCGAGGGGGGATTTTCACAGTTCTGCCTGTTTACCGAAATCTGCCTGTTCGACGATATCTTCCTGCACACGGGCGATTCGGGACTGACACAACCGAAACTCCTGCTCAAAACGAGGCCGGACGGGAAGTTCAATGCCTCGAAAGTCGGGATCCGGTACGCGATGGACCGAAAGCCGGGCTTCCGCATCCGGCCGGTTATCTAAGTAGTTATCCGTTATTAGTTATTGATTATCAGTGTTGATAATCAAGCATTTACAAAGAATTTGATCGAAACTAATTCTGCTTGATTACTTAGCCCTTAAACATCTTTTCTATTTCTGCTGCGTATTGCTGCGCGATTACCTCGCGGCGCATTTTCATGGTTGGCGTAAGCAGGCCGTTTTCCGGCGTCCAGGGTTCGTGCAAGAGTTGAAATTTTCGTATTTTTTCAACTGGGCCGAGCCGGGTTTCGTTGATGGATTCGATTTCCTCGCGCATCAGTTTCTCCACTTTCGGGTTCAGGACCATAAATTGAGGCGATGTCCAGTGTACCTTGTTTTCTT
Source organism: Lewinellaceae bacterium (assembly GCA_043738235.1). Lineage (GTDB taxonomy): Bacteria > Bacteroidota > Bacteroidia > Chitinophagales > Saprospiraceae > M3007. The sequence goes on from JAYSZC010000361.1 coordinate 12,019, forward strand.
TGCACCAGTTTTCCAGCACTACAAATTCCGGTACGATCAATGCGCCTGCAAAGGCCTTGTTTGCTCCCGTCACCATGCTCTGACTGATAAAAGGGGAGCGCAATAATTGTTGCTCCACGAATGCCGGCGCCACAAATTTGCCGGAAGTGGTTTTAAAAATCTCGCTTTTCCGGCCCGTCACTTTCAAAAAACGTTTGTGTTCAAAACGGCCCACGTCGCCTGTCCGGAACCAGCCGTCAGTAGTGAATCGGCCG
>JAYSZC010000362.1:0-1850 GCA_043738235.1 Lewinellaceae bacterium
CGCCTACTTAAAATCGATAGATCAGAAAAATACTGGACGGCAGAATCGTGACCAGATCCTCTGTTTTTTCCCGGAAAATCTGGTCGTTCAACTCGGGAAAATTTCGAAAAAGACGGGCGCTGTCCCGTTCGCCAAATATCATATAAAAACTGGCTTCTGTATAAATACCGAGGTTCGGATTGATCCAGAAATGAAGCCCGACAAAAGGGCCGCCGCCAAATCCCTGGAACTGTTCCACCTTTTCGATGACATCAAAACCACTGTCAATTACCTGCTTGTCCTTGCGCCATTTACCCACTGCATCCAGTCCGAAACTGCCTTCAAAACGCCGGCCCAGGGGTATGCGGTAATCAAAACCGACACGGGTGTCTAAAGCGGTGTTGCGATTGGTTTCCGAATCTGCGAACCCCTCTTCCTTTGTTTCCACATACTTGTTGGAGCCTCCTGCGCCTAAACGAATGCCCCATTTACGCCCCAAACCAACCCTGTATGTCAGCAAATAAGGGTTTTCATTGGCAGAATCGCGGTTTACCTTGATGATTTTATTCAGGATATTGGTAAAGTTCACACCCAGTTCATTGCTGACAGCTATGCACTTTTTAACAGGCATTTCATCCTGTCCGTAAAGATGCAGGGTACAAACAAACAAGGCAATGGCGACAAAAAAAATTCGGATCATACTACAAGTCTAATTTTTTTACAAGCACCTGATTAAAGCCATTTACGCCGGTTCCCACAAATATGACGCCTCCGTCAACCGCTTCTAAAGCCCGCGGAGAAGCGCTGTTCAAACGGCGCGAACCGACTACTTCCATGGAAGGAAATTTCAACTTCTGTACCAGCGTCCCGCCAAAAGCAAATTCTATGTATGCAACGTACAGGAACAGTCCGTCCGGTGAAAAGTCAACATCTGCATAACCGTTGTTCTGCAAGGGTACCTGTAAAATTAAATTTAGGTTTTGGTCGTACACCGAACCATCGTATTGCGGTATAAAATACTGACCATTTTTGGATACCGGTATATCGCGGTTGAACACGCTGAATGTATTGGTGCTTTTTTCTACCATATTCGTTACTTCGCCGGTCGTTGCATTCACATTGTAAACCATAACACGGTAGGGCGAAGCCTCCACGATTCGATTGGTGCTTTGATCGAGCATCGCCAGTGTGCGGTGCGTGTAATAATCCGTGCGGTAATGCTCCGTCACCACAGACATGTCCGATTTGTTGCGCACCGCAAAACTTTGATTAAAATCGTATTGTGTGGTAAATACTTTGTCGCCCGCTCCGGCCAGTACGGAAAAGCCGGAAAATGGAACGGACCAGAAACTCAACTGCGTCAATTCCGGCAGACTGAACTTATAAAAATTGTTGTAGCCGGCCCACCAGTAGAGCACACTTTTTCCGTTTTCGACCACTACATCCAGACACATATTATCGGCGTTGGTAAACTGTACGGAGCGTTGCGATTTCGTTTTTTTGGTATTGTAATCCACCACGCGCAGTATGCCGGAAAATTCATCGCCGAGAATAACCCAGTTGGAATCGGGGACAAAGTGGATGACAGCCCCGTTGCCATCTACCAGTAAGTTGTCAAATGAAACATCCATGGCCGCGCTTTCCACAAAACGTTCGTTGAAACCCACGTACAGTTTATAAAATACCTTTTCTACGATCGGCAGCGACTGATCCACAAATTCAGTTTTTTGTATGGAATCCGACTGGAAAATAATTTCAAATTCACCGGTACTGAAAACCGGACGCAGCCCGGTGGGTATAGGATTGCGGGAGCGAACCAGAATGTATTTTTCAAAATCGGAAACTTGCACCGCGTCCCAGCGAAGGGTAAC
>JAYSZC010000363.1:0-4502 GCA_043738235.1 Lewinellaceae bacterium
CGTGTACAAACATTTTCAGGTTTTGATACTGCCGCAAATCCAGGTTCAGGCTTTTGAAAACGGCCCGCGCATCACAATATCCCAGACTGCAAACGCTCATGGAAAGTGATTGCTCGTTTTGCAGGATATCGGGAAATGCTCCTACCGACTGTTCTCGCTGAATACCGAACGGAATCGTGTAATTAAACGGCGTTCGGGCAGAGTTTTCCTCAATACTCACCGCATTTATATCAAAAGGAATCGGGCTGAAACCTACGTCGCAGACCGAACCGGTCGGGGTGTCGATTTGGGGCAGCGGTTGTTTGAAACGGCGCCACTGGTTGCGGCCCAGTTCGAGGGTGGCAAAACGGAAGCTGGTCTGTTCGGTAAATCCTTTCCACAACATGCGCACAAAACGCATGGAACGGAAATCCTGGATGCCGCCGATCTGCTGGCGCTGCGTATGGTCGAGCGGCAGTTTGAAACGATACCAGACGTAGTATTCTCCATTGCGCTGGAATACAACTGTATCGGTGATAAGGTCTTGTAATTCAGGAGATTCCATATCCAGTCCCCGGATACTCGGGCCACCGTTGGGAAGCGGATGGGTTTTACTTTTAAAACTGATTTTATAGCGGTAATAAGCCTCGTTTTCGTTCAGCGAGTTGTTGCGGTCGAGGTCTTCCATATCGGGCAGATTGGTGGCCGATGGGTTGAGGTTGTCGGTGTTGTTCACCGGCGAGTTGCCTTCCTGGTTGTTGAATTTGCGGTAACGCGCCAGCAAACCCGGATTAACGCCATCGAAACGGTTATCGCGGAAATACACAAAGTCGTCGTTCGATACGTCGGCCATGATGTCCGCTTTCGCATTGGGGCTGATCGAAGATGCCATGATGGCATTGACATACTCCGCAAAGTAGGCCCGTTCTCCATCATTGTTCAAACCATCCAGACCAATATCCTGGAAAGCGCGTTTTTCCGGGTCGTTATCAAATGCGTTTACGACCGGCGTTTGAACCGGCACACGTCCCCAGGGGGTTGCAGCTGTAGCGCCGGTGCCGGGTCCTGTCGGCAGGGTGTTTTCAAAATACTGGCGCGAATCGCGCATAATATCTTCCGAAATGGTACCCAGATCGATGAACATATTGCCGTCATCGGACACATCGGGGTCATCTCCTTTTTCCATGTACGGGTTGAGCATCCAGAATTCGACAAACTCGATATTGGCCGCTTCGAAGTCGTTGGTATTCAGTCCGCGCATAAAACCCGCCCATCTGGTAGCAGGTTGGTCGAGTTCACCAGATTGGGTAAGACCTGCCGAAATACCCGGGGTCCCTCCCGGTAAATCGAAGTTATACGGCCCGCGGGAACGCGGATAAACCGTCACGTCCAGGGGGCGTAGCGCCGATTGTTCGAGGGGCGTGAGCTGCCGGTTGGGGAAAATATCCTGAAATTGTATCTGGGTGGTGTAGGGGTTGGTTCCGTCCACCGCATCGCGGGCGCTGGGGTCGGCGATGTACCAGGAAAGTCCGGCGCGGTTGGCGCCAAGCGCCAGCGTCGTATCGCTGCCCTCCGGGAATTCCGTCAGGTCGCCCTGCGGTACGGAGGCAATGACCCAGGAGTTGGCGGGGTTGGAAAGCGGCAGGTTAGCCGTGCTGCCCTCAAAATCATCCAGGTAAACCGTTCCACCTTTATCGCCGCCCTGATTGATGGCTTTGTTGTGGCCGGGTTGCAGCAAAGCGACTTCCGCCTGCGCTGAAATGCTGGAGGGTTCTTTGGTTTCGATGAATGGAATTTTATCCACTACCTTGGTCAGCCAGGGCGCATCTTTTGAGATGCTGAAATCCAATCCGTACATCTTGTTGTTGATCGGGTCGTCACCAAAATTTACTTTTTGCGTGAGCGGGCGCTCAAACAAGTTCATGTACGTGGCGCCGATATTGATGTCTTTGCTCAGTTCATAATCGAAACGGGCGCCAAGCATGGTGCGGCTTTGGAAACCGAACAGGGTATTGTCTTCAAAACTGACGCTTACATTCTGGCCCGACTGCAAAATGGCGTCATTCAGGATGCGCACTTTACCGATGTTGTAGTCAATCTGGTAATCGACGCCTTCACGGAGCAATTGCCCGCCGGCTGTAACCCGTACGGAGCCTTGCGGCAGGTTGAAGGTTCCCAGGGAAATATCCGAGGAGGTGCTGGATTTATAAGAACCTTTCAGGACAAAGCGATTGAATTGCTGGAATTCGCGCGCCAAAAAGGGAGTCAGGTCGTACAATTGCCGGTAGGCATATTTATCCACAACCGGCTGGGGCGCGCCGGCGCCGGCTAAAGTATCGGCCAGGTAACTGCCGAAGGGTTCCAATACCGGGAACATGATACGTCCGGAGCGCAGGTTGATGGTCAGGCCCGGCACAAAGTCGAAGATGCCATCGGGGCCGGGGTCGCTCTGCAGATTGAGGTTATCGAGACCAAATAATTGAAGCAAGGGTTTGGAGCGAATGGAGGCCGGGATGTCGGGGCTGCCTTCGCCGCCGAGGAAACGTTTCTGTCCTTTACCCGGATCTTCGTAGTAAATGTCAAACCGGAATTCGTTCGGGTCCACATTGGCCGTACCTACCGCATATACGTTTTTCATCATCAGGTCCCAGATCGGGTACTGGATATTGGCGGTGGTACTTTTCAACATTTTTACAAATAACACATTGGTATTCAGGGTATCCTGACTACTGGTACGCGGAACATCGCTGGAAAATTCACCGATTTTATGCGGGATACCATTATAGGTGTATTCAACTGCTACGCCAATCACCTGGTCGGGCTGCACGTTCAGGTTGATGCTCAGGAATCCGAGTTGCTCGTTGTAGGTGTATTCGGAAGAAGAGAGCAAACGACCGCTCATTTTTTCAAAATCCTTGATCTGCGTAAGACCAAGGTTGGTCAGGCGGCGCACCACTTTATCGTTATAACGGCCCGTGGGATCATCGTTCAGACCATCCGTCAGTTCCGCGTACAGACTGTTGTTGTTGTTGTCCGGGAGCGGCCGGTTTTTGATGTCCAAAGCAGGCGGAGCGGCCAAGAGCCAGGTCGAGTCTATTTTGATCGGCTCGCCCAGGTCGGTGATGGCAACGATGTCGCGAAACTGCTCGGTAGCCAGTTTGTCATTGGTGAGCCAGACTTCCATCCGGGTGATCGTGAAGAGCGATTGCGGCACAGGCAGGCACATCATGGCCGGCTCAAATTCGTCGCGGTTCCAGTGGCTGAGGAAGAAGTGGCGGTTTTCGTCGTATTCGTCGATCGGTTTTTCAAACGTTTGAATCTGAGACCCTCCCTGCACAGTCAGGCTTTGCTGTTTGGAGCGCTGCTGGCTGGCTATCAAGGTGGTGCGCAGGTGACCGAATTTTAATTCCGTTTTGATACCGAACAGGTTTTGAGCTCCTTTGATCAATTGAGAGCGCAGCGGCATGGACACGTTGCCGGCTTCTACATTTTGTACAATTTCGTCCTCCGAAAAACCTTTGGTATCGTAGTTCAATTTCATCTGGTTATCGAAATCGAACGTAGCCTGGGTGTTGTAGTTAAAATTGAGGTTCAGTTTTTCCCCGATTTTGCCGGCAGCACTCATATTGATGTCCATATCAAAATCGAAGTTGCCGTTGCGCTGCTGGCGAAGGGTCAGAATCGGATTTTGAATTTTCTGGTAATCAAATCCAAAAGTGAGGTTGATATTGCCTTGCGGTTTGATGTTGACTTCCGTGCCGCCGAACAGGCGATCGATCAGCGAATTTTTTATATCAAACTTGGCAATCGGATCCACGATACCACTGCTGCTTTTCTGGTCGGACGACACCACGCCCTGCAGACGGTCAAAATATTCATTTTGCTGTTTCTGATCGCGCCAACGCACGTACTCATCAAAAGTCATATAGGTGGGCGCCCGGTAGAAATCATCGCCGACTTTTTCGGTAATGATGTACATATTCGTCTCCGGGTCGTATTCGACTTGTTGCTCGATGGCTTTTGGGTCTTTCAGGTCGATCGGATTGGCGTCGCCGGAATGAATAAAATCATCGTACCGATCCCGTAAAGGCGGAAGCGTATCGGGCGCTGCGGCTATGCCGGCAGTAGCCATATCTTCCACATCATCCGTTTTTTCAGCCGCAGCATGATCCGTTGCAATGGGCAAGGTTCTGTCCGGGAAAAAAATCGTCAGGAAGTTGTTGCGCACGCGCTCCGGATAAGAGAAGGCATACAGCGCGCAAACCGAAAACAGGCATATAGCCCCAAGAAGGAAGTTCCTCTTCGTCATTTCAAAAAAGCAGGTGGATTTGTCTATTCTATTACTCTTACAAACGGCTGGAATGACGCGCGTCTGCTGGAATAGGTTGCCTGAAACGGCATAATATGGCAGGGATTGTGTTCAAAAGAATTTATGAGGTTTGAAAAGGTTTGATGGTTTGAAAGGTTTGATGGTTTGAGAAGGTTGGAAAGTTTGAAAGGTTTGATGGTTTGAGGTGGTAACC
>JAYSZC010000364.1:0-1847 GCA_043738235.1 Lewinellaceae bacterium
CTCCAAATGCGCCGTTTGCTGCTGGCAATCTATGAGCCAGAAACCGGCCTGTTCCAGCGCTTTTACCAGGGTGATAAAACCGGCTTTGGAAGCATTTGCTACGCGGGCAAACATACTTTCTCCAAAAAAAATGCGTCCCAGCGAAAGTCCGTACAACCCGCCGACCAGTGTGTCGCCCTGCCAAACCTCCACAGAATGCGCCAAACCCTGCCGGTGCAATGCCACGTAACTGTCTACAAACGCCGTCGTGATCCAGGTGCCCGATTCGGCGCCATTCCTCGGCGTCAGGGCGCATGCTTGCATGACTTGCTCGAAAGCCGTATCAAAAGTATAGCGGAATTTCTGCTGGTTGAAAACAGAGCGCATACTTTTATGGATTTGCAATTCCGCAGGCTTCAGTACCCAGCGCGGATCGGGCGTGTACCAGTAAAAATATCCGTTTTCTTCAAACCAGGGAAACAGCCCGTTGGCATAAGCGCCGATCAGCCGCTGCTCGTGCAAGTCGTGGCTGACTGCAATCAAACCATTCGATTCCGCCTCGCTGTGGTGGGGGAAAAGGGTGTAATTGTCGTCAGGCAACCTGTAAACGGGCATTCTTTGTTTTAGTTATCTGTTATCAGTTATCAGTTATCGGGTTTCAGGCTGGAATTGAGAGAATGGTTTTTTTCTGTTCCCTTTTGGCTGTTAATGATCAGTATATCAGTTATCGATTATCAGTTATCAGTTATCGGGTTTCAGGCTGGAATGCTTTAGAAATGCTCCATTCATTTCCCTATACCGAATTGTTATACTGATAACTAACAGCCGATAAGGAAACAGAAAAAACCTATCCTCTCAATTCCAGCCTGAAACCCGATAACTAATAACCAAATCAGCCCTCCTCTTCCCCTCCTTCCACTTCAGCAGACAGGCCTCGGTCGAGCAGGGCGGAGCACAAGGGAATAAGTTCTGGCCGGGTTCCGGTTTTGACGGTTGCCTTCCCTTTGAAATGGATCATAATGGCCAATTGTTCGGATTGTTCTGAACTATGCTTCAACACCGTCATAAAACATTCGATCACCCATTCAAAAGAATTGTGGTCATCGTTATAGACAATCAGGTAAGCGGGATCGCCCGTGTCGACAGCATCCTCGACGAGCACATCTTCCTCTTCTTCCCAAAGCGGTTTATCAAAATTGGAAACACGAAACGCAGACTCCATAAGTAAAAAAGTAAGTAAAAGGGCAAAATTGCAAAGGGCAAAAAGCAATGTAAATCAATGAGTTACAAAAGATTTAATATTAGCTAATTTTGCACACATACTTAAAAAGGATTAGGTGATTGAATGCAAGGTTTGTTTCACTGCATTAAAATCGGGGATTTCACCCGCGTTTTCAAGCACCTCCGCGTAACGCACAATGCCCTGTTTATCAATCACAAAGGCCGATCTTTTTGACACGCCTTTCAGTCCCATTCCAAATTCCTTGTAGATGGTATCGTATTTTTTACTCACCGTTTTATTAAAATCGGACAACAGCGGAAAGTTGAAACCCTGCTCTTCTTTCCATTTCGCCAGGGTGTACGGACTGTCCACAGAAACAGCGAGAATCCGGGCTTCTAATTTTTCATAATCGGCAATGCTGTCGCGCATCTGGCACAACTCTTTGGTACAAACCCCTGTAAAAGCGAATGGAAAAAACAACAACACAACCTTTTGTCCGTGTTGTTCGGAGAGTTTTATCAGCGACTTATCGCTGGCACGAAGGGCAAAATCGGGGGCTTTATCGCCAGGTTGAAGCATAAATTGGCTTATGAATGAATTTGACTCCGGCAAAAGTAGACATCCCGCTCGTTGTAGCGCAAAAAAG
>JAYSZC010000365.1:0-1845 GCA_043738235.1 Lewinellaceae bacterium
AAAAGCAGGCTGGAAAAACAGGCCGGTAGAAAGCCGGTAGGAAACATCCTGTTTGGTATTCAGGGGTTTATAAAGAATTTGTGCCCGGGGCGTCACAAAATAATCGCCGTTCAAAGTCCAGTATTGACCGCGCAGACCGGCAATGGCCTGTATTTCCCGCTGTCCGTCTTTACGCCAAGTCCAGGTATCCTGAAAAAAAGCGCTGAAGCGGTCGCTTTGCAGGCTGTTACGGGTTTTGAGCACTTTCCGAACGAACAGGGCAGTGCTGTCATAGGGCAGCGAATACAGGGCGGAGTCGAGGCGTTCCCATTCATTGATTTTATCGAGGATCTGTTCGTTTTGCCATTTGGCCGACCATTGCAGAAAGTGGCTGCGCGTCAGGCCCATTTCCGAGCGGTCGCGCTGCAATTCGATGCCGCCTTTGTATTCCACGTTGCGCACATCGGCGGTGAGGTAGTTCCGCACCCAGGTATGCTGGGTGCCCGAACCGAGGATATTGACAATTTCGCCAAATCCGTCCGAGCCCAGGTTTTCTTCCAGTTCGCCGAGGATGTAATAGCCCAGAATATCGAAACGTTCGTTTTCCTGGCTGCGCCAAACGGATGCTAAAAACTTGTGGTACAATGGATTGCGCTCCCTTTCCGGTAAAAACGTAAACGAAACGCCGCCCATTGCCTGCGTGAAATCATCCACTTCCTGCCCTTCAAAAGCAGTGCGCAACTGGAGTGCGTAGTCGACCAGTCCAAAGGCTCTGGCCAGACTTTCCGGTTTGAACGTATACACCGAGCGGTTGTAATTACCAATCAGTCCAACTTGCCAGGAGCGGCTGAGATCGTAGGTCAGGTACGTTTGTATGTCCGTAAAATCGGGGGTGTATTCGCCTTCCACATCGAGACTGCCGAGCAGTACCCGCGTCGTTTTATATCGCCCGCCCACTAAGTAGCGGAAAGCGCGGTAATCATCTTTTTTGAGTTTCAGGCTGCCTTCCACATGGGCGGAAGCGCCGAGCAAACTGGCATTGGAACTGGCGCGTAGGCTGTCCGGGCGTTTGTATTTAATATCCAGTACGGAAGACATTTTGTCGCCGTATTTCGACTGGAAGCCGCCGGAAGAAAAGGACAGGTCGCGCACCAGGTCGATATTAGGAAATGTGAGTCCTTCCTGTTGTCCGGCGCGGATCAGTTGCGGGCGGTATATTTCAAAGTCATTGACATAGACCAGGTTTTCATCGTAATTACCGCCGCGCACCTGGTACTGTGAGGTGAGTTCGCCGCCCGTACCCATCGAGGTGCCGAGCGCCAGGTGCGGCAACACACTTTCCAGATTGCCTGTTGCGCTGGGCAACAACCGCAGGTCTTTCAGGTTTTTTTCTTTGATCATGCCGCCATCGTCGAGCCGCCGCTCGCTGATGACCACCTCCAGGTTGGACTGCACAGGCGCCATCGCCAGATCGAGCGCAAAACGCGCGCCGGGCTGCAAGGCCAGAATATCGGCGCTGCTTTCCTTGAATGCCACCCGGCGAAAACCCAGTGTCACGCGCTGATTGGCCGGCACCTGAATGGAGAAATTGCCGCGCTCGTCCGAGGCGGTATTACTCTTTCCACCTTTGACATACACCGTCACCAGCTCGATGGGTTGTTCCGTCGCAGCGTCTGTGATGCGCCCGAAAACAGTGGCTGTTTGCCCAAATGCGTCGAATGCCAGCCGGCAGAGGATAAAACCCGTGAGATAAAATCGTTTCAACATGATATAATAGTTTATAAGGGTTGATGAGGTTGATGGGGGTTGATGAGGTTGATAAGGGTTGATGAGGTTGATATTCATCCGCCCGGAAATGAAGCGATT
>JAYSZC010000366.1:0-4483 GCA_043738235.1 Lewinellaceae bacterium
CGATTTTGACCAGGTCCTCTTCCCAGGCATTCTTCCGGTAGAAACCCGTGACTTCAACGGACTACATGACATCGCAACCGGAGTTTATGATGCGTACATAAGAACCTGGGCAAGGTCGGCAGCAAAAGTAAAGAAACCACTGTTCCTGCGTCTGGGGCACGAAATGAACGACCCCTATCGTTATCCATGGGGTCCGCAGAACAACCCTCCAGGCGATTTTATCGCTGCCTGGCATCATGTCCGCAATATTTTTAAAGAAGAAAATGCCAACAACGTACTCTGGGTTTGGTCCCCTCATCCTGCTCACGGACTGTTCCGGGAGTATTACCCCGGGGACGATTATGTGGACTATGTAGGAGTGGGCGTGCTGAACTACGGCAAGGTCGCGCTCTGGTCGGATTGGTGGACTTTCGAGCAAATCTTTGGGCAGCATTACCCGGCACTTGCAGCATTTGGAAAACCTATTATGATTACCGAGTTTGGCTGCCTTGCGGTAGGTGGAGACCGCAGCCTTTGGTACGAGAATGCATTAACCGACCTCCCCAAACGCTATCCTTTGGTAAAATCAGTCCTGTTTTTCCACTTCTCTGATGACCGCACCATTACACAGGAGGCTCTGAATTGGTATGTAAAATACGATACTGCCACTGTACAGGCGATTGTAAAAGGGATGAAAAGCTGGAAATAACGGAGGGGTCGGCCATCCAGTTCGGCGATCAATTGTTCCCGCCAATCAGGCGTTCGAAGCAGTTCGGTTTCCTAGTTCCCGTCGTTGTTCGGATCGGATTCGATGATATGCGGCTGTTCGTCCCAATGTTGAAGCAAGGTGGCATCGGCGATCGTTGCCGGTCGGAGGATAATTGAATGGGTCATCTTTTCGGAGAAACAATTCAAGGTGAATTTTTAACAAAAATAAGAGCACTGTCCTTTGCCGCCAAAGTTTTTGTACACCCTGATTAGGTTTTTCAACGTGGCGACACGAAAAGAGAACAAATATGTTTTCCACTTCTCTTAACCATGTTCAAACAATGAAAAACATCTTCTTTCTGCTCGCATTCCTCGCGGGCACGTCTCTTTGCCAGGCGCAGATCGTGCCGGCGCCCACTGAACAACAAACCCAGTCCATCGACAAATTGATGGCGCCGCATCGAAAAAAGGTGGCCGACATCCTGGAAGCCGACAAATCCGGTCAGTACAAAACGTATCAGGCTGACATGGAGCGCCTGGTCAGGGAAAAAGACCCGGCCCAAAAAAAGGCACTTGCCGACCAATTGGAGCGCAACCACTACAATTTTATCAAAAACGCTTTCACGACAGCAAAGATTAACCTGACGGAACTGAAAAGCCAGGTGGCCGGAATCCTGGGCCACAATAAATTCCAGATGGATGCGCTCGGCGGTATCAGCAGCGAATCATTGCTGCCGCCCGGCCCGATTCCACTGCGTTTCGATGTAGAGTTGAAATGCCCTTTTAGTATTTTTGATGACCTGGTTAGCCAAACATTGTTGACGAATTGCGGCGGCTTCGCCAATGGCTGCGCCATCTCTACGAGGGCAATAACCGAGTTCGACGGTGGTTGCCGGAGCCAGGGCTGGACGGGCGACAAGGTGGAACTTCCCACAGGCACTTTTCAAAAAATAACCGTTTCGGGGCAGTTCGATACAGAAGCCTGGGGATTTGCTTACGCCATTGGAGGATATGGAAAAGCCGAATCGAAAATAGGTGTTCGGCTTCAAGGCCCCGGGTTCGATCAATTGGTGATCGTGAAAGACATCTGGTGCGTAGCGCCCGTGATTTGGTTCAAACGTTACGAATTTGAAGCGACCAATTTCCAGGCCCAGGCAGTATTTACCGGAAACTTCTCCGGCGGCAATTTTTTCACAGCCCAGGTATTCAATGAGTCGTTTTCCATATCCGTGCCCTTACTGGATGCCAGTTATGCCGATTGCAGTTCCAAATTTTATGATTTTATCCGCGTCGTAGCGACGAATTGAGTGTTTCGTTTTTGGTATTTCGTGTTTTCGGGTGCATTACCTGAACCACTCACGGTTGCCTCAGACTGAGCCTCGCGCAAGCAGGTATGCCATACTTCATTGAACACAGCCTTAAGTAGGTGTGCAAAATTAGTTATTACTAAATCTTCTGTAACTCATTGATTTACATTGCTTTTTGCCCTTTGCAATTTTGCCCTTTTACTTGCAACCATTTCCAACAACTTTCCATAACCGTTTTACAACATGAAAAACATCCTCTTCCTCGTCGCACTCCTCGCGATCTGTTTTGCTTTTCCTTATCAATCCGCTGCCCAAACACCTACCGAACAACAATTACAGGACATTCAAAAACTGATGGCGCCGCACCGGAAAAAAGCGATAGAAATATTGGGGGCCGACAAAACCGGTCAGTACAACATCTACCTGGCCGACCTGGAAAAAATCGCCGCTGAAAAAGACCCTGCCCGAAAAGAAGATTTGCTGGCTAAACTCGAACGTGACCACCTCCCGTTCATTCGGAGCACGTACAAACGCGCTGTGGTCAACCACGAGGAAATGCGCCGGGAAGTCGCCCGGATTTTGCGGCACAACAACTTTACGTTCGGCGAATTCGCAGATATTCAAATTGAATTTACAACACCCCAACTTGCCCTGCCCCTACGTTTTGACGCGGAGTTTCTCTGCCCGATGGAAGCTATTGATGACAGTGATGCCAGCCAATTGGCGTCTGATTGCATTGCACAAGCGGGTACTTGCTCCATGTCGGTTCAATCCTTGGCAGAAATAGCCGGCGGGTGCAGGGGCAAAACCAGTGTAGGCAACCGGCTGGAACTCCCCGAAGGCACTTTCACAAACATCACAGTGACGGCACAATCGGATATCAACTACAAGGGTCTGGTACTGGCCGTCGCAGGTTATGCGCAGTTAAATGCCAAGTTTGGCATCCGGTTCAGGGCCGGCAGTATGGATAAAATTGTGATCGGTAAAGAAGTACTGGCCCTCGCGCCCATCCTCTGGTTTGCACGCGTCGACGGGCAAATAGACAATTTCGTTACGCAAGCATCCTTTGCCGGGACGTTCAATGGGGGTTCGAGCGTCACCACTCAGGTTTATACCGAAGGCTTTGCCATTTCCGTACCCATCGCTAGCTTTACCAATGTTAATGCAAGGGTGAGCAATATTGATTCGATCCGATTGAATGGAACGGATTGAGGTCCATCAATCAAACCTGCTCACACTCCCTCAATCAACTGATACACCCCCGGCAGGTTACGCCCAAGTCCGTCATAGTCGAGGCCGTAACCAACGACAAACTTGTCTTCGATATCAAAACCGATGTGTTCGACCGGGACAGGAAACTCGACGGCATGGGGTTTGCGTAAAAAAGCAACCGTCGTAATGGAGGCCGGTTCCTGCTCCTGCAGGTGATTCAGGAAAAAATGCAGGGTTCGTCCGGTGTCTACAATATCTTCCACTACGACTAAGTGGCGGCCTTGTAAATCTTTTTCCAGACCCATTACCGTTTGCACGTCGCCGGATGAGCGGGTGCCTTTATAGGATGATAATTTGACAAAACCAACTTCACAGTCGTCGTCGAAAGCGCGAATCAGATCGGATGCAAACACAAATGCGCCGCTTAGAATGCTGATAAACAATGGATTTAGGCCGGCATGGGTTTCTGTAAGCGCTGCTCCGAGCGCCCGCACACGTTCCTGCACCATGGTTTCTGAAAACAATAATTGAAAAGAAAGGTCGCGGATATGCACCTGATTGTCTGGGCTGGCTGTCATGGACATAGGATATGTTGATTTGTGCCAACAAAAGTAGAGCAGTAACGTTACTTTCCCTGCTGCTTTTATCATTTTGACGGAAAGAAAACTACATTTCAGGCAAAATGACATTCCGTCGGTAGAATACACGCGGCGTATCCCAACTTTTTACGCAATTTTGCGGCCTTTCTTTTCATTGTTGTAGTAGGGCACTAACGCCTGACTTCGATTTTATTTTTAATCGCCTGACTTTTGTTGAATATGCTGGAATGTACTATCCGGTTTGTCTATCAAAAAATCTTGCGAATCCTGGTTATATATGCTCGATTTATCATTTCAATACCCGGCCTGGTTTCTTTTATTATGCGTTTTGCTGGGGCTGGGTTATGCCTTGCTGTTGTATTACCGCGACACCACGTTCCGGGAGCAGGCGCCCAACCTACACCGCTGGCTGGGGCTGCTGCGTTTCCTGACCGTGACGATTTTGAGTGCGCTGTTGTTGTCGCCTTTGCTGAAAAGCCTGCTCACGGAAACTAAAAAACCGGTCATCGTGCTGGCGCAGGACCTGTCGGAAAGCGCCGCCGCCGATCTGCAGGGTGCGGCTTTGGAAACCTACAAACAAAACTGGCAGGCGCTGCGGGAAGGACTCGATGAAAACTACGAGGTCCACGAATTGTCTTTCGGCGACCAGGTGCGGGAAGGCGTGGATTTTAATTTTAC
>JAYSZC010000367.1:0-12176 GCA_043738235.1 Lewinellaceae bacterium
GTACTGACCCTCTTTGTTATTCCTGCCATGTACATATTTTTGAGCGGGAAAAAGCGCGACCATGCGCCCTGGATGGAACATAAAGAAGAGGTGAAGGAACCTGTTGAGGAGGTGCCGGTTGATTAGTTGATAGGTTGATAGGTTGATGGTTTATAACAGCCACTCTATGGTAGGAATTATCCACTATTTGAGTGGCTGTTATAAACTATCAACCTATAAACCATCAACTAATCAACCCTCCAATCACTGTCGCGGAATGACAATCCCGCCATTCTGCCGCGACCTTCTATAAAACTACCCGTTACTTTGCAAGACAATTTTAGAAGAAATGAGGCCATTTATCGTGTTTTTATTGTTATTGATAACCCCCAACCTCTTTTCTCAAACCAATGTTACTTATCGTGGCGATTATTCCTTTCCGAATAACGAATTAGCCAATCTGTGGGGATATGCCGACGGGGCTGGAAACGAATATGCCCTGGTAGGCACACAAACCGGTATCAGCATCATCAATGTAACGGCGCCGACCAGTCCCAGCTTAGTTGTCGATATCACCGGGCCGTTTAGCGACTGGCGGGAGATCAAAACTTACGGAAACTATGCCTACGTGGTAACGGAAGGCCAAAGCGGGGTCAATGTGGGTTTGATAATTATCGACTTGTCGCAGCTGCCCAATCTCGATGTCAATAATATCGATCATGTCAGCACGTACCGGGGAGATGGTGTAATTACCGGCCAGTTCAATAAAGCGCACGCCCTGCATGTAGACGAATCCGCCGGTTTTCTTTATTTGTACGGCTCTAACCTGAACGGCGGCAGACCGCTGATACTCAACCTGGCGAACCCCTATAACCCGACCTACGCGGGTTATGTGAATACCTCCTTTCCGGGCGCCAACCACAATTACGTACACGACGGCTATGTAGACAACAATATGCTGTACGCCGGACATATCTACGGCGGCTTTTTCTCGATTGTCAACACGACCAACAAGAGCAATCCGGTACTGATCGAAACCCAGAATACGCCCAATAATTTTACCCATAATACCTGGCTGAACGGTTCTACACTGT
This sequence comes from Lewinellaceae bacterium, assembly GCA_043738235.1. GTDB lineage: Bacteria > Bacteroidota > Bacteroidia > Chitinophagales > Saprospiraceae > M3007. The sequence continues at coordinate 1,074 of JAYSZC010000367.1, forward strand.
TCACGACCGACGAAACCAGTAACTCTTTTCTGGCAGCTTATGACATCAGTAATCCTGATAATATTCGTTTTTTAGATAAAATACAAAGCAATCCCGGCAGCAACTCTATTGTACATAACACCTACATTATCAACAACTATGCTGTTACTTCCTGGTATAGAGACGGTATGACCATCGTGGATGTGTCGCGCCCCGACAACCTGGTTCAGGTAGGTAATTACGACACCTACACGGGCGGCAGCGGCAACGGTTTTCAGGGTTGCTGGGGGGTGTACCCTTACCTCCCTTCCGGCAATATCATCGCTTCCAATATCAATGACGTACCTGGTTCCAGCACGGGAAAACTTTTTGTCCTTACTCCCGACTACATCAGAGCCTGCTACCTGGAAGGACTCATTACCGACGCCGTCACGAACGCCGTCATCAACGGGGCTACGATCCAGATCAGCAACCCCGATCAAACGGAAAGCAGCGGTTCAAACGGTTTGTATAAAATGGGCAGATTAGCCGACGGCACGTTCACCGTGAAAGTGACAAAATCGGGTTACCAGACATTTACCACCACGGCCAACCTGAGCAATGGCGTACTGACCATACTAAATGTAGCCCTGCAACCCATCGTATTTCCGGTGGAAATGACCCGTTTCGATGCGCGTCCGGAAGGCGCCGGCGCCCTGCTCGATTGGGAGACCGCTTTTGAACGCCAAAATGCCGGGTTTGAAGTGCTGCACAGTACGGACGGAACCGCCTGGAAAGACAGCGGATTCGTGCCGGCTAAAGGCGATGGCCAAAGTCCTGCGCAATACCAGTTCCGGGTGGATAATCTGGCGCCGGGCGACCATTTTTTCCAGCTCCGGCAAATTGATCTGGACGGAAACGCTACCCTGTCGAATATCAAAAGTGTGGTCATTGTCGGTCAAAAACTGCGCGCTACAATCCAGCCTACTGCCGTTAGCGACATCTGTCAACTCCACATCAACAGCCCTGTAGCCGGCGTCGTACGGGTGGAAATTTTCCGGGCAGACGGCCAATCAACCGGCCAGATATGGTCGCTGGAAGTGGAAAACGAATATATGCTCTCGCTCTCGCTGGCGCATCTGCCCGCCGGCGCTTATTTTGCGCTCGTGCAATCGGAAGCGGGGAAGGTGACGACGCCATTTATTAGAAGTGAGAGGTGAGAGGGTGAGAGAAGTGAGAGGGTGAGAGAAGTGAGAGGGTGAGAGACATCCCGCTTGGCCACTCTGATGGTTTTGGGTATCGTTTTTCAGGCCTCTAATCGTGAATCGTGTTTAATGTGTGGTGTTTAGTGTTTCGGGTGCGTTGCCTTTGGCCATTCCCCCGCCTAAAGCACCCCCTTTCACTTAAAATTTTAGGCAAATTTAAAAATTTAAGCGAAAGGGGTGCTATAAGGTTTAGTAAACGTGTGTAAAGCGCTTAGCGGGCTTCGATTTTTTGGCTTTTGGCGGTGATGCATTCGTTCAGGGATTAAAGTAATGGTAAGGTTGGGCACTACGTTTACTAAAATTTTAAGCGAAAGGGGTGCTTTAGGAGTTGGGGGAATAGCCAAAGGCAACGCACCCGAAACACTAAACACCACACACTAAACACGATTCACGATTACAGGCCTGGAAAACGCAAGCCAAAATCAAAAGAATGGTCAAGCGGGATTCACTCACAATTTATATTCTTTCCAAAATCTCCCTCCATCTGAACGTTTCCCGGTTCTGCCCGTTTCGCTGTTAAATTTTTGCCACCTATACACCGCAAAATGAAACAGCGCAACCTCTTGCTCGGGTTTTACGGCTTGCTGACAATTGCCGGCATTTTTCTGCTGACGCGATTGAAATTCACCTTCGATTTTGAACAATTCTTTCCGCAGGGCGATCCCGACTGGGAGTTTTTTAAACAATACAGGGACGATTTTGAGAGTGACGACAATTTCCTGTTAATTGCCGTAGAGCGAAAGGAAGGTGTGTTCGACTCCGTTTTTTTGCAACAATTTCACGACCTGACGCTGAAAGCGGGCGATTTACCGCACGTCACTTCGGCTATGTCGCTCACCAAAATGCAGTACCCGCTGAAAACGCCTTTCGGGCTGACGGCGGTGCCTGTAATCCACCTCGATGCGCCTGCATTTTATGAAAGCGACCGGGCAAAAGTGCTGCAGGACCGGCGTTTTATCAATAACCTGATTTCGGAAGATGGCACAGCCCTGACCATCGTGCTGAAAACCATCAATCAGAACAGCCTGGAGCAATCGGAAGTATTGATGGATTCATTGTCCCGGTTATTGAATACGTATCCGTTTGAAAAAAAACATTTGCTCGGCAGGGCGTATTTTCAAACGGCTATGGTGGAAATGGAGACGCGGGAAGTGCTGGTTTCCACGCTGATTGCGGCATTGCTGACCATCGTTATTTTGTTTTTTATTTTCCGGCGCTGGTGGACTGTTTTTATTGCCATTGCAGGTATCGGACTGGCGCTGCTGTTTTTCCTGGGCCTGTTGAGCGCATTGGGGCGCGAACTGAATGCGTTGGCTGCTTTGTACCCGATTCTGATGTGCATTGTGGGTGTGGCCGATACCATCCACATCACCAGTAAATACCTCGATGAACTGGAAAAAGGCCATGACCGGGAAACGGCTATCCGCACAACCCTGCAGGAAATCGGCCTGGCGACTTTTATTACCTGTGTCACAACGGCTATCGGTTTTGCTTCCCTGCTGACCAACCGCACGGCGCCCATCCAGGGTTTCGGACTGAATGCGGCCCTTGGCGTCGTGGTCGCATTTTTTACTATTTATGGCTGGTTGTGGGCCATGTTGCCGCGTTTCAAAACCGATCAATTGATCAAATTTACCCCGGAATACGCATTCTGGGGCCGTTCGATGGAACAAATATACCGGTTCACCCGCCTCCGGGGCCGGAGTATTGCCTGGATTTCTGCAGGCCTGATGGCCCTTTGCCTGTTGGGCATATCGCAGATCAATACCAATTACCGCCTCAAAAGCAACATGCCCCGGGGCCAACAGATCACCGAAGATTTTTTATATTTTGAAAGCAAATTTTCGGGATTTCGCCCGGTGGAATTTGCCGTTTTTCCTCAAAACGGTCGCCAGGCGGATGATTTTGAAGTACTGCGCGAAATGGACAAATTTGAAACCCAACTGCGCAGCTACGCCCCGATGAAAACGCTGGTATCCATCAATGATGTGTACCGCAGCCTGAATGCCATGAACTACGGCAACCGCCCGGAAGGTTACCGCCTGCCCGATAGTTTGGCCGACTTTAAAAAAATACAACAATTAGTCTATAAAATGCCGCCTTCCGCTTCGGAGGTGCTGCTCAGCAAAAACCACGACAAAGCCCGCATTGCCGGGCGTATGCAGGATGTCGGGCGCGACACCATCGCCCTGATTCAAGATGATATAGCGCGCTGGACCAGTACGCATATCGACAGCGGTATTGTGCGATTCAAGATCACCGGAACCGGGGTGATTCTGGATAAAAACTCGGCGTATATCCGTGATAATATGTTGCAGGGACTGATTCCTTCTGTACTGATAGTAGCCCTTATCATGGGTTTTTTATTCAAAGACCTGCGTATGGTGCTGGTTTTTGTCATCCCGAATGTATTCCCCCTGTTTTTTGCCGGCGCACTGATCGGCTTTCTCGGGATTCCGCTGGAAGCCGGTATTGCCACGGTATTCAGTATCGTATTTGGCATCGCCACTGACGACACCGTTCACTTTTTGAGCAATTTCAAATTGTGCCGATCGCGGGGTTTGAGCGTGGAGGATTCGTTGCGTACCACCCTGGCGGAAACCGGGAAAGCCATGTGCTTAGGCAGTATTATCCTGTTTTTCAGTTTTTTGGTTATGCTGTTTTCCATCCACCCGCCTTCCGTGACGGTGGGTTTGCTGGTGAGCGTTACTTTGGCCGGGGCGCTGTTTTGCGATTTATTGCTGGTGCCGGTGCTGGTTAGGTGGTTGATAAAGGATCATTAAATGACAATCTTCCTGCCCTGCACAGCGGTCTCTTCCTCCGGTAAAATCTCGCAGTTGTCCCAAAGCCCGGTGCGCAGGGTTTCCGAATATTCGCGCGGCAGTTTGTGCTGTTCCATACTCCTGGCAGCCCTTTCATGGTCATATTCATAGGAATGGTGACGGTGTACCACTTCGTTCTCCTGCAAGTCCAAAACCGCGTACCACACCTGCGTTGTGCCGTCGTTGGCGGGCATCCCGATGACGCCGGCATTCAGCCAAAGCAACCCGTCGTGCAGGTGATGGAAAGGCAGTCCGCAATGCCCGGCGAGCACAATGTCTGCTTGCGCTGCTTCAAACGTCTTTCGTTTTTGATCCCAAGGCGTGGATCTGAAAATAAATTCGGAAGGGTTTAAATACGAGCCATGCAGTACATATATCCGCTTTTTGCCATATTGAAAACGCAGGTGATGCGGCAACGACATCATCCAATCAATGGAATTTTCGCTCAGCCGCGACTGTGCGTAGGGATACCATTTTCGGGAAAAAGTATCGCAGCGGGAGCCTTCGTCAAAATTGCAGCCGCAGTCTTCTTCCCGGTTGCGCAATTGAATTTCCACATTGCCCGCGATGCTGTGGATGCCCCATTCCCGGATGCCTTGCACGCAGGATTCCGGCTCGGCGCAGTACCCGACGATATCGCCGGTACAAATGATATTGCCGGGAGGAATATGCAATTGTGCGGCAATTTCCATCATCTTTTCCAAAGCGGGCAGGTTGCTGTACACGCCGCCGAACACCAGCACCGGGCCCTTTTTTATCTCAATATCTCGTACGCGGAGTTCCTCGTTCATCGTTTCAAAAATTTGGACAGGAAAAACAGGGCAAAACAGAGCACCGTGCCAAGCAGGTTGACCGAAAACAAATCGCCGTATTTACCCGGGAAAAGCACCAGCCCTGCCGGAAACCAGCCGAGGGTAAACAGCAGCCCGATGAGCACCCCGGCGCCTACCGACAGGTAAAAAGCCAAAGGCGGCACTTTCACATTCCAGCACAAAAAAACAGGCGCAAAACCGATGACCATAGTGCCGCTAATGGTGGTGGCCGACAAAATTTCCGGCCCCATAAACACCGGCAAGGTGCCTGCTACGGCTAAGATAATCATGGCGATCCGGCCTCGAAAAGCGCTTGCTTTTTCAGGGTTTCCCAGATCCACCACGGTCAGTTTGGAAAAGGATGCGAAGGCAGAATCGATGCAGGCGGAGGCGGAAGTGACCATGATAAAGTTCATCATCAGCATCATAGCTGCGCCTAAGGAGCGGCTGACGGCCACCGGGGCTTCGCCTTCCAACTGGTTGAAACGGGCATAGATGCCGACAAAACTGAACAACAGGATACAGGTAAATCCGATGACCGTAGCCAGTACGTAACTTTTCAACGTTGTTTGGGGCGTGCTGATAAAACCGCGATCGGTCAGCACCGGGTCGTGAAACGGGTAACTAAACACCTGGATCAGGGCTACAAAAAGCAGGTTCAGGCCCTGCGATAATTGCCACTCGCCCGACTGTACAAATTTACCGAGGTCGCCTTGTTCGCGCGGCAGCAACACACCCAGAATGATAATCAACAGCAGGCTGAACAATCCCATTTGAACCATATCCGTCATCAGTGCGCTTCGCATCCCGCCTTTCAGCGTGTAGGCCAGCGTGAGTGCGGTAAACACCAGCACCGCAGCGTAATAAGGCCCGCTGCCTTTTTCGCCAAAATAGGAGCCGATCACCATCGTGTTAGACCACACTTCATTGAACAGCCGGAATGCAATCAGGATGGAAAAAATCGCCACCGCCCGCATCCCGAATTTGGATCCGATAAACTCGTGAATACTGCTGTATCCGCCCTTTGTACGCATCCGGTAAATCACAATCCCGGCTACCAGAAAAGAAAGATAATACATGGCATACGCTACGCCGCCGACAAAACCGTAGGCCATGCCCAGGTTGGCGGCGTTGGTGATCGACTTAGCGAAAATCCAGGAAATGACCATGCTGCTGGTCAGCAGGAAAACTCCCGGCGCCTGGTTCTGTTCCGATTTTGCCCTGAAAAAAGTATCGTTCGTTTTGGCAAACGGAGAAATAAGAAACATCAGCACACTCGAACTAATCACAATTCCCCATTGCCAAAAATTGACGTCAAACATAATAATTAGGATTGAGGAATGAGGAATGAGGGATGAGGAATGACATCACGCTCGGTCATTCCTCATCCCTCATTCCTCATTCCTAATTAGCGTCCCACCAGACTTTTGCGTTGATACTGTTATTGTTTGTCACCGCTGCCGCTGCGGTAAAGTTGACATTGTTCAGGGCGTCTTCATCCGTCGGATACGGCATCCGCACCGGAATCAGGTTGTTGTTCAGGCTGGCTGCAATCGTTTTGAGCGCGGGAAAACCCGTGCGCCGGTATTCTATCCAGCCCTCGTAGCCATTCACCGTGTTAGCCAGCCATTTCTGTGTGACAATCTGTTCGATTCTATTGGCGCTATTGTTTCCGTAGGCTGCCGGGCCGCTCGTCAGGTAGTCCGCAGGAATGGCTGTTTGCCAGTACTCGAAGGCCAAAAGTACGCCGGTTTCATACAGTGTTTGTGCAGTGGCCGTAATCAATCCTCTTTCCGCTGCTTCTGCGAGCAGCAGTTGCGTTTCCCAGGCAGTCATAAAATTGGCGTCGAGGTCGCCGGTGTGTTCCCTGAAAATCGTGCCGGTCAGCGAATAGTCTGCCACCGAAATGGAAGTCGCCGAGGCATTGGGGCCGTTCAGCAGCCCCTCGTACTGGGTTTTGGTGGGATCATTGCCGATGGGTCGGAAAAAGACCGCCATGCGCGGGTCGTTCAACCCTTTCAGGATTTCTTCGCTAGTCAGCGACATAATAAACAGGTTGAAATCGCCCGCCCGAAGCGTTGCCAGGCGGAAGTTGTTGGGCGCACCATTGGTAAAATCATACTTGGCATTCTGCGCATTGGTTTTCATAAAATCGCCGGCAGCGTAAATCGTCTGTAATTGCGCCGATACGTCCATCCGGTAAGAGATGCGCATCAGGTATTTTATTTTTAATGAATTGGCAAACGTTTTCCAGGCGTTCAGATTTCTGCTGAACAGGATATCGCCATCCAGCCGCTGTGCGCCGGCGTAGTTTTGAATAGCCTCAATACCTTTGTCCAGATTGTCCAAAATACCGCCCGGCGCTAAGTAAATATCTTCCTGCTTATCGTATTTCGGCGTCACGTTGCCCGACTTGCCTTGCAACGCCTCGCTGTACGGTACGTCGCCGAAGATGTCCGTCAGGGCTGCCGTCATATAGGCTTTCAAAATGAGGGAAGGTCCTTCATACACCGCAAACGAAGGATTGTCGCGCGACTGCCCCAGCAGAATTTCATTGTCCCGCAGGTTGCTGTACAACACCGGCCAGGGATTGCCCCCGATCTGTGGTTCGGTCAGGCTGTGGCGGTCAAACAGGTTAAAATCAATGGCCGTGAAGTACTGTCCGAGCAGGTTGCCCGCCGTAAATCCCTCGTAGGACATCTGCTCGCCATAATCATAAATCACTTTTCGGAGCAGCAGGCTCGGCGTGGCTTCGATGGGAGCGTTGGGATTCGTATTGATCGTATCCAGATCTTTGGTACATGCGCCGGCGAAGAGGATTGCCAGCAGTAATAATCTATGGTGCGTCATTGTTTATTATGTTTGAAGGTTTTTATTAAAAATCAAAACCCAGTTTAAGTCCGAAACTGCGCGTCGTGGCGTAAGACATATTCTCCACGCCGCTGACGAATTGCTGGCCCTGCACGGCCAATTGTTCCGGGTCGATATGCGGCATGTCGCTGATAGCGAAGAGGTTGCGGCCAATGAGCGCAACGGAAAGGCGGTTGCTTTTCCGCAAAAAACCTTTGCCCTGGTCACCCGTTTTGAAGGTATAACCCAGTGTGAATTCCCGCAGTTTCAGGTACGAAGCGTCGTAGGTATTGTTCTCTTCGTGGTTCCGGTCGTAGTACTGGCGGTAATACGTCTCGGCTGGCAGTGGGGTAGTGTTGGGCACATAAACAGGATTTTCCGAAGTGCCGGTATTGACCACGCCCTGGGCGATAATACCCGCTGACGGGCGGTTTTCGGTCTCTTTCAATTGGCCGCCCACAGCAGCCAGCGCCAGCGTTCTCGACACTAAAATACCGCCTTGCCGCCAGTCGAATAAAAAGCCCAGGCTCCAGTTTTTGTACTGGAGTTGATTGTTGAAACCCAGTATGAAATCCGGGTTGTAGTTTCCCAGCCGTTTGAGGGTATTGTCGACGATGTAAGCTCCGTTTGCTGACAGCACAAAATCGCCGTTTTCATTTTTCTTATATCCTGTTCCGTAGATGTCGCCGATTTTGCCGCCTTCTTCCACCTGGAACCACACGGTTTGGTTGACATTGTCGTATACCCGTGAATAAGCCAGCGTCAGGCGTCCGCTTCCTTCAGGCAGCGCTTCGACCCTGGAAACACTCCTGCTGAAATTGAATTGCGCGTCCCACTGGAAGTGCCCGCTTTTAAGGGGCGTGATGCCCACGACGACTTCCACGCCGCTCGAACGCACCGCGCCGCCGTTGATCACCCGCTCCTTGTAACCGGAGGAAATGGCGATGGGTAAAGAAATAATCTGATTTTCGGTCAGTTCATCGAAGTAGGTGACATCAAAACGCAGGCGGTCGCGCAAAAAACGGACATCGGCGCCAAACTCATACGATGTGCTGCGCTCCGGCAACAACAGGGCGCTTGGAATGGTGCTTTGCTCGCTGAGCGTCGGCTGTCCGGCATAAGGCACGCCGGCCACAAATATTCCGGCTGTCTGGTACGGATCGGTATCGTTGCCGACTTGAGCGGCGCTGGCGCGAACCTTGGCAAAAGAAACCGCCGGCGGCAGATGTACCACATTCGACAATACCAGGCTACCTGAAACGGAAGGGTAAAAAAATGAGGTATTGGCCGTAGAGGTCGGCGTGGCTAAGGCGCTCGACCAGTCGTTACGGCCCGTGATATCTACGAACAGAAAATTGTTGTAACTGAATTTGGCGATGCCGTACACGCTGTTGATCCGTTTTTGGGCTTCGGAAGAAAGAATTTCCAAAGGCGAAGCGGCGTTGGAAAGGTTAAAAACGCCTGCCTGGGCCAGCGAAGTGGTCTGGGTCTGCACATTGGCCGCCCGCTGATCCATCCGGTTGGCGCCGCCGGAAAAATCCAGGCCGATTTTGCCCAACTCCTTTTGATAATTCAACAAAATATCCGTGTTGTTTTCCCTGAAAAACGCCGTCTGCTCGGCATACGCGCCATTTTTAAAACGGTTGGAACTGAAGGCCCTGCGAAATTTCCGCATTTCATTGGAATAGTCCATACCCGTGCGCACAGTCAGGCTCAGGTAGTCTGTAAATTCGTAAGCAGCAGACACGTTGCCAAACAAGCGGTCGCGGTTGAAAGAGTTTCTGTTTTCCAGCAGGGTGAAATACGGATTGTCGAAAAAAGTGTAGTTGAACGAATAGTGCTGCAAATCTTCGAGTCCGGGCTGCCAGTAATTTTTCATGTTTTCAATATTCAAAGAGCGAGGCCCCCAGGCGACAATCGCGTAATTGGTGTTTTCGGAGCCGTAGCCATTGCCCGGGCGGTTATCGCTGCCGGAATGGACGTAATTGATGCTCGAATTGACGCGCAGACGATCGATGGGGCGGAAAGACAAGCGGACGGCAGCCGTTTTCCGGTTCAGATTTACGCCGGGAATGATGGACTCGCTGCGCAAATCGCTCATTGAAAATCGCAGGTTTCCTTTGTCAAAACCCGATGAAATAGCAATGTTGTTAATCGTTGTGACGCCGGTTTCATAGAAGTTTTTCAAATTATCCGGGTAGTTAACCAATGCCGTCGGCGTGATGGGTGCGCCGCCGTGCACGGCCACGTCGCCTCCGCGCACAATGCGACCGTCGGGGGCCGTCACGGGGCTGTCGTACTGCGGCGTCAGAATGCCCTGATCGAATGCAGGCCCCCAACTGTACGAAATATTGTCGTTGATGCCGCCGCCCAGGCCGTCCTTGAATGCAAACTGGCCGGAATTGCCCTGTGCGTACAGGTTTTGGAACTGAGGCAACTGAAACGGTTTGTCGATATAGGTGGTGGAGTTGAAACTAAGCCCCAATCCTTTGCTGCGCGCGCCGTCTTTAGTAGTCACAATGATGACCCCGTTGGAAGCCCGGGTACCGTAGAGGGCCGCTGCTGCGGAGCCTTTCAGCACGGTCACCGAGGCGATGTCGTCGGGATTAACTTCCATGGCGCCGTTGCCAAAATCCACTTCCTGAAATCCTGCAGCGTCGTCGTTGGTGAAATTGATGATGGAACTATTGTTGATCGGAATACCATCTACCACGAACAGGGGGTTATTGTTCGAGAAAGAACCTTCGCCGCGAATGGTGATTTTGGAGGTGGAACCTACGCCGGTTGATCCCTGACTCACTGTCAAACCGGCCACCCTGCCGGCCAGGTTGTCTAAAAAGTTGGGTGATTTTACCCCGGCGATTTCAGCGCCTTCCAATTGCTGTACCGCGTAACCCAGGTCTTTGGATTGCCGCTCGACGCCCAACGCCGTTATCACGATTTCACCCAAACCGGTTGCCTTCGACGGCAATGCTATATCGGTGCTTCCTTCCTGGGTAATGTCCGATTCCAATGACTCATAGCCGATAAAAGTGAATACCAAGGTGGCCGATTTGTCGGCAACTGTGAGCGCATATTGGCCGCTCGCGTCGGTTACCGTGCCGTTAGATGTACCTTTTTCCTGTACGCTCACACCCGGCATGGCATCGCCCGCTTGCTTGTCGCGCACCGTACCGTTCACCCGTATGCCCTGCGCGATGGCGCTGCTCAAAAACAGGCAATATAGTATCAGTAAGTTTAATTTTTTCATGTGTAGTTTGTTTTTATGTATTAATGCGAATTGGGTTAAAGCATCAAAATCACTATAAAAAAGGACGATCTTGCCCTTAATCTATGTTTTTCCCGAACGCAAACAACTCATATTGAGGCGCGCTCTACGGTGTACGCTACTTTTGT
>JAYSZC010000368.1:0-1838 GCA_043738235.1 Lewinellaceae bacterium
TTCCAATCCGTGTTCCATTTATTCCCAAAATCCATTACCCCATCACTTCATCCAGATCGGGCAAACGTCCGAAACGCTGAAGCGTAGCAAAATGGGAACGCAGCGCGTGGCCGAAACTTTTATGCTCCAGGTAGGGAACGTTAAATTCCCGGGCAGTGCTTTGTACAATATCGGCAATGTGCGGATAATGTGTGTGGCAAATTTTTGGGAAAAGGTGGTGTTCCACCTGAAAATTCAATCCGCCGACATACCAGGACAAGAGCCGGTTGTGGCGCGAAAAATTGACAGTCGTCTGCATCTGGTGGATAGCCCATTCATTCTCTATGGTACCCTGTGCATTTGGGCGCGGAAAAATGGTTTCTTCCACCGTATGCGCCAGTTGGAATACAACCGTCAGGATCACGCCACCCATCAGGTGCATCAGTAAAAAACCGGTCAGTACCTGCCAGAACGGAATGCCAAAACTGACTGGCAGGCCGATAAACAGCGAAAAATAAAGAATTTTAATCCCGACGATTTTGGCAAATTCCACTCTGTTCTGATGGGCGTTATTTTTATTAACGCCATTGCGCGTATAGCGGGCAAATTGCCTAAAATCCTTGGCAGTGACCCAATACAGGCTGACAATACTATACACCATCAGGGCATAAGCCCATTGAAAACGGTGCATTTTTTTTACCTCGGTATGCGGTGAAAGCCGCAGGATGGCTTTGTCATCAATATCCTCGTCGTAGTGTACGATATTGGTAAAAGTATGGTGCAGGTTGTTGTGTTGCAGTTTCCAGTTGAAAGCGGATCCGCCCAGTAACATCAGCGACCATTCACCCATAATATTATTCACACGCGGGCTGGAAGAAAAGGCGCCGTGGTTGGCATCGTGCATAATACTCATGCCGACACCTGCCATGGCTACACCCATCACGATCCACATCAGCAATGCCCAGCCGAAGGGCGGCTGCAGGAAACTGATCAGAAAAAAGGGCAGCAGATAAGTGGTTAATAAAATAATTGTTTTTACCACAACGCCCATACTGGCGTGTTTGGATATACCGCTTTTTTGAAAATAAGCATCAACGCGAGCGGAGAGCGTCTGGTAAAATTGTGATTTATCCTTACTGATAAATCGTATAGGCGCATGGACAGCCATTTGAAAAGGATGTTTGAAAGAAAAGTGACGAATCGAAGAAATGATTTCAGCGCGATCGTTTTATATCTGTTTTATGGCTCGTTCAATCTTGGGCTTCTTGGTGGAGACACTACGGCGCTGTAAAGTAACAGGCAAGGTACGTTATATTTTCAATCGGAGTTTAAAGAAGTGTGAATTTTGCAAGAGCTGTGAGCAGAATTAATGTTGTCTACATCACCAAATTCCCCAACCGCTTCAAGCCCATTTCAATAGCACTTGTATACGGCGCACCGAAACCGATGCGAATGCAATGTGCAAACTGGTCGGACAAGCTGAAAAGCTGGCCCGGGGCAATGGCAATCTGTTGTCGCCGGGCACGGCGGTATACATCCAGGGCATTCACTTTCCGTGGCAACTCGATCCACAGTACATAACCGCCCTGCGGCCTGGAGAGGCGGGTTCCCTCAGGGAAAAAGGTGGCAATAGCCTGGGAATAACGCAGGCACTGGGTATGCAGCGCTTTGCGCAAATGCCGCAGGTGCAGGTCGAACCTGCCTGTTTCGCAAAACAAGTAAAGGGCTTCCTGGGTGGGAGTAGCAGTGGATAAACTATGCGTCAATTTGAGTTGCCGCACCCGGCTCAGAAATTTTCCCGGCAGGCACCAGCCCACCCGGTATCCCGGCGCCAGGGTTTTGGAAAAAGAACTGCAATA
>JAYSZC010000369.1:0-4456 GCA_043738235.1 Lewinellaceae bacterium
GCTTCATACAATCCCAATAATAAATATAGGGCTGCGAGGCGAGATACCGGCCCGCTGGGCCGGGTGGTTGCTTGGGTGTTGGGTACTACAAAGATATAGGCCCGCTGGGCCTTTTGACACAACCCCGACAACCTCTAAAACTCCACCTTATAAAACAACACAGGTATTAATCCAGTCTGCCTGCCATATTCGATCGTTTTTGAATTGGGGTCGTAATAACGATTATAAACATTGAGTCGGTTGCTCGCGTTTTGTAAATCAATGCCCACCGTTGTAGTGATGTTGGCGTAATTGCGTTTCAGGCGGGCGCCCACATCCAGCCGGAAATAATCGGGCATTTTCGATTCAAAAGCGCGCGAATGGTCGCGCATCGTGCGGCCTTCCGCCTGTGAGGCTTCGAGGTCGACCGGCGTGTCGCGGTAACCGCCGGCGTGTACGAATTTCAGGTTGAAAGCCACGCTGCGATTTTTACGGCTGTTGTTCCAGTTCCATTCCTTGCCGGCGGTGAAGGTATTGGCGTAGTTGCCGTTGTAGCGGGTGTCGCGCCAGATGCCGTCGCTGCCCTGGTATTTGGCTTCGTAGACGGAAGATGACAGCAGGAAATACAGGCCCCGGGTGAGGAATTTTTCAAAAGTCAGTTCGAAGCCGTAGTTGCGGCCGGTGCCCTGGTTTACCAGCGATTCCGACTCAAAACCGTCGATCATGTTCAGCATGGAAAAGGACGTAGGGCCGTTGCTGCTGACCGGCACATCGTACAGGTGCTGGAAATAGGCTTCCGTTTTCAGGTGCAGGTTGCCGGGCAAAACGCGGTCGTAGGAAAGCACCAGATGATGCGCTTTGGTTGGGTTCAGGTCGCGATTGCGGTTGGTTTGGCCGTTTTCAAGTTGTGTGAAATACACGCCTAAGGGTTGGATTTGTGCATGTAATCCGTAGCCGAGACTCAAGGAACTCTGCTCCGAAAAAGCATATTTCACAGAAGCGCGCGGCTCCACGGAATAAGAATTATTCAGGAAAAAGACTAGCGAATGCAGTCCGGCATTCATCGTCAGACGTTCGGTAGGCCGGAATTGCCACTGGGCGAATGCGTTCAGCGTTTGGGTTTGCCCCACGGTTTTGATTTCCTGGCGGAGGTAGTTTTCCGAAAGATCCCATTCCGACTGCTTGAAATTGAAGTCTAAAAAATTGACGTATGCGCCGCTGCGCAGGAAATGGCGGGCGTTGAATTTGTGGTTCAGCACCGTGGAAAGTGTGTATTTCAACTGCCGGTGTTGCTGTTCGTAGTTGCGGCGCTGCATGTAGTCGGGCATAAATTCGTCTTCCTCGTAGCCGTTTTCCGTGCCGGAAGCCAGCAGTACCGTTTTGATAAAGGTCTGATCCCAGGCTTTGCTGTGCGTCAGTCCGAGCACGCCGGTATTGGCTAAAAAATTGCCGCTGAACTTTTTTCCCAGATTCGTTTCCCACAAAAGCGAGTCGGCCACGCCGGTCGATTGCTGGACGCTCAGTCCGCCCATACCGAACAACGTGAAAGTTCCGGCATTGCCCGCAGGCATCCACATATTGAAAGATAAATCCTGGAAATCGGTGCTGGCGTCGCCCAGTGGAACGCCTAATTTGGATAAAACAGAGAGGGTAGAGTAGCGGTAGTTTGCCAGAAAAGACCCGGTTTGGCTGCCGATACGCACAGGCCCTTCTGCGGCGGCATCGATACCCAGTACGCCGGCTTGCAGCGTGTATTCGTATTTATCCATATTGCCTTTGCGCAGTTTCAGGTCGAACACGCCGGACAAAGCGTTGCCATATTCAGCGGGGAAAGCGCCGGTCATAAAATCCGAATTGCTCAACAATTGCGCGCTCAGGATGGAAATGCCTCCGCCGGAGGAACCGACATTGGAAAAGTGGTTGGGGTTGGGGATATCCACGCCTTCCATGCGCCAGAGCAGACCGTTGGGCGCATTGCCTCGGATCACAATGGTGTTGTTGCCGTCGTCGCGCATCACCACACCAGCGTAGGAGGAGGCCATACGCGCCGGGTCGTTCACCGCCGCAGCGAAACGCTGGGTTTCTTCCACGGAAAACGTGCGGGCGCTCACGGCGGCCAATTCATTCAGGGCTTTTTGTTTGGCTACTTTTGCGGTAATAACGACCTCTCCGGCTTTGATCAGCGCCTCTTCCATTTCAATGGTCAGGTCGACTTCTTTGCCGGAATTGACCGTAATATTAGATAAAACGGCGTCTTTATAGCCCAGATAGGTGACCTGGATGCCGATTTTTCCGACCGGTACATTGTTGAGCCGGAAATGACCGTCCGGGTCGGTAACGGCGCCAATGATGCGACTTTCCGACGTCTCAGGGAGCACGGCTACGACGGTCGCGCCGATTAAGGGAATTTTAATACCCTTCTCCAATACCGTGCCTTTGACAGTTTGCGTGTAATTTTGGGCGGACGAAATGAAAGGGATAAAAAGTAAGTGCAGGAACAGGATTTTCAACAGGTGTTGCATGCTAAGTTTGGTTTTTTACCACATAGGACACAGTAGGAATTTTATATAGGACACATAGTTTTTAGCGTACTCTACGCTATGTTTTCTATGTGGAAAATCTATCTGCCTATGTGGAAAATTTTAAAAGTTTTTGTTTTCAACATTCAACCGGAGACACCGCCACCCCGCACTTACCCTGACTTCAACCCGAAAAAATTATTTTTTAAAATAATCCGGTAGCCGCATAAGGGTTAAACCTATGTTAAGGTGTCTGGAAATAACGCCATAAGCAACTTGGAACAACGAGACGACCCAACCCTGCTCCAGGCCATCCGGCAAGGCGATGAATCGGCGTTTGACGCGCTGTTTCGGCGATATTACGAAGCACTGTGTCACTATGCCTGCACGCTGACGGATGGCGATCTGGACGAGGCGGAAGACCTGGTGCAACAAACCTTCGTGAAACTATGGGAACAACGCGCGGCGTTCGACGTGCAATGGTCGGTGAAAGCATACCTGTACAAAATGGTACACAACCGCTGCCTCAACCGCCTGCGCGATGCCCGTACCCGCGAAAAGTATAAAGTGTACAATGCCGAACAATTGGAACAGGCCCACGAGCATCAACCCGGCGCTGCCACAGAACTGTCGGAGCGCATTCAAAAAGCACTGTCGATCCTGCCGCCGGAGTGCCGCCGGATATTTGAACTGAGCCGTTTCGAGGAATTGAAATACCGCGAAATTGCCGACCAACTCGGCATTTCTATCAAAACCGTGGAAACACAAATGGGAAAAGCGCTCCGCCTGATGCGGACGGAACTGGCCGATTATTTGGTGACCCTGATAACGCTATTAATACTGTTCAAATTTTAGGCACTACACAGGACTGACGACTTCGCACTGACGACTTCGGACTTTTTATACTTTTCAAATTTTAGCCAATACGAAGTGATTCTGAAAAATACTCCTTTTAATTCTTTGAATATCAAGGGAATAAATCAAGAGAATCCTGAAATCGTTTGAATCATGGTCACAGATAACTACACGAACATAGACGAACTCCTGGCAAAACGTCTGGCAGGAGAAGCCGCACCGGAAGAGGAGCAGCTGATCGAGGCCTGGCTGCGGGAGTCTGCCGACAACCGGCAGTACTTCGAGGGTTTGCAAAGGCTTTGGGAGCAGGCGCCCTTGTCGCGCGCTGCCGGCCTGCCGGCGGTCGACACGGAACAGGCTCTACAAAAAGTAAAAACGCAACTGCGACCGGGCGCAGCCAATCCCCCGGCGCGAATGGTTCCAATGTACCGCTGGGTTTCGGCGGCGGCGGCGGTGCTTGCTGTCGTGGTGGCGGCTGTTTTGTTTTTCCGAAATCCGGCGGAAACACAGCAACTACAGCTTGCCGCTACCGCGACGACGCTGACGGATACACTTACCGATGGTTCGGTAATCGTGCTGAACCGGAATTCAAGTTTACAGATTGCCGGTAATTTCAACAAAAAAGAGCGCCGGATGCGACTCAGCGGCGAGGCCTATTTCGCCGTAGCGCCCGATCAGGAGAAACCGTTTGTAATCGAAGTGGAGCGGTTGGAAGTAAAGGTGGTCGGAACGGAGTTCAATGTGGACAGCCGCTCTGAACCGGGTCGCGTGATTGTGACGGTGACTTCCGGCAAAGTGCAACTGAGCGCAGGCGCACAATCTGAATTGCTGGTAGGCGGAGAACAAGCGGTTTATGAAACCGCAACAGGCATGATTACCCGCTCCGCTAAGCCCGACCAGAATGTAACGGCTTATAAAAACCGGGTTTTTACGTTTGAAGCGACACCGCTGCGGACCGTTGTTCGGGAATTAAGCGACGTCTACGGCGTTGATATTTCATTGAAAAACAAAGCGCTGGAAAATTGTTTGCTCAGTACCGGCTATGACAACCTGGAACTGGAACGGGTGCTGGAACTAATCGCGGATACTTTTACACTGACGAT
>JAYSZC010000370.1:0-4454 GCA_043738235.1 Lewinellaceae bacterium
CCTTAAGTTACCACCTCAAACCATCAAACCATCCAACCTTTTCAAACCATCAAACTTTTCAAACCATCAAACCTTCTTTTTCATTTCATTTGCCCCAAAGCAGCCCTAAAGCGCTGTGCCGCTTCCGAATTGCCTTCTTGTTCGTAAATCTGCGCCGACAATTCATACGCGGCCCTGAAATTGGGGGCGACCTTGATGGCTTTCATTAAATTATTCAATGCCAATTGATTGTTGTCTTCATTTTTGGCAATCAGCGCGAGGTAATACCATGCTGCGGCATTGGCAGGTTCCATTTTCAACGCCGATTCAAACTGCGATTTCGCGCGCCCGATTTCGTTTTTATTGATCCAGTACATGCCCAGCAGGTTATTGGCCTGGGAATCGTCGGGGCTAATCGCAAGCGCTTTTTCCGCTGCTGCTTTGGCTTTTTCGGGTTGTTCGCTGCTGATGTATGCCTGTGCGAGATTGGTCCAGGCCAGTTCATTGTCGGGCACATTGTCCACTTCCGCTTCCAGAAAGGAAATAGTAGACGGCCAATCGCCCAATTTGCCCGCGGCCATACCCAATGCGCAGTTTTTGCCATTGTCTTTTAAAACAGCGAGCATGGGCGCCCCTCCCGTAGTGACCAAATGAACAGCATTATCGGGCGGCCAGAAACCTTTTTGCAAGGTATGCCCGCTCATAAAACGCGTCGGATACAAGCCATAATCCCAGGCATCATCGCAGCGTTTCTCCCATTTGAGGTACTTGACTTTTACTTTATCGCCGTATTTGGCCGTGAGTTGTTTGACGGAGTAATGCATATTGGTGGCAATGACCACTACCTCCTCCATGCCGGGTTTCAAAATACCCTGTTGCTCCATCCATTCGATGCCCTGGCGGGTACTTACGCCCCAGTAATCCGTTTCAAATTCGCCGAATGCGCCTTTTGTCCCGCCCACGACCGGGTTGAAATACACGTAAGGCATTTGGGGATTGGCAGCTATAAATGCGCCTGCATCGGCGAGCAACAGCGCCAACACCCCGTAAACCGCCCAACGCATGTATTTCTTTTCAGAAAAAAAGGAGGCCAATTCATTCCAGCACAAACCGGCTGCCACCACCATGGGCGGATAGGCAAAAGTGAGGTGGCGCCATCCGTCGTGGATAATGGAGTTTTTATAAATCACATAAAATACCGGAAAGATGGCCGTAAACATGACCAGCATTACCCACAAGGGCTGGTACCGGCGCAGCAAGCGGGGAAGCATGACAATACTGCCCACAAATCCCGCCAGGGCAGCCAGCGGAATGGTATAAGCGATCCATTTGATGGAATAATTCCAGGGCGTTACATCCGACATCTCATTGACGCCTTCAAACAAAACCCTGATTTTGACTTCCAGATCGGCAAATTTTGACAGCGCTATAAATGGATTCTTCAAAGGGCTTTGGAGGGCATAAGGCCAGAAAATCATGGCAAAAACATATCCGGCAGCGGCAGTTCCAAGTGCAATGGCAGCGTATTTTTTCAGGTTTTTCTGATCTGAAAACGCCTTGAATCCGCCATTTTTCAGTATAAAATGCAGTCCGGTAAACAACAGCAGGATAGCAAACGACAACAAACCGCCCGCCCGGATGCCCAGCGAGATGCCCAATCCGACGGCCAGACCGACGAGGTTCCAGCGGCGCAGTTCGGGAAGCCGCTGCAGTACCGCTGCCATGTTGTAAATCGCCATAATGTAACCGGCGGCAAAAGGAATGTCTTTAGGATTCATCAGCGAATCACCTCAAAACGTGGCGACAACAGCATGATTATCAAGGTAATAAGTCCTGCGCGCCATCCGGCAATGAGCGCTGCCAGCAGACCGGCGCACAAAATAGCCACCCAGCCGAGCACGGCGCTTGCCGCATGACGCAGCTGGTGATATCCCAGATCGGTGGGTTGAAGTCCGAATGTTTTATTGGCAAAACCGGTCACCACTTCAAAAAAACCGCCATAGAGGTGCATATTGCCTGCGGGTATCTGTAATGCAGTGGTATCCTTTCCAAAAGTGGAATAATAACTGACCAATTTCTCCGAATAGTCTACCTGAAATTTATCGTCGGCATTGATACCCGAACCCATAGACAAACCAATCATCACCAACAGCCCCAGGGCAGCTACGCCCCAGAATACTTTGCGCAATAAAGGATCCAGCGGCGATGCAACGGAAGGGCGCTCCAACAAGTCCCGGAGGGCTTGGCGCGGTTTGACAGCCGTTTTTTGAGCTGTGGGTTGCGGGTTGTGTTTCGGATTGGATTTGCCGGATTTTGCCATTTTTTGAGCAGACAATTAGCGGTGGACGCTGCCACCTGTTTAAAAACCGGCGCAAGGTAAGTAGTTGCTACAATTATGTAGTTATCCGTTTTGATATACAAAATACCAGACCAGCACTGCGGTGAGTAACAACAGCGAAAGTACGACTACGATGGCGACCGGTTGCAAAAAACGAATACCCTTGCGTTTGGGCCGACGCGTCTTGTCCAGGCGTTGCTCCAGTTTCTGCCACACCTTTTCGGCGGGTCGCTCATGGAGTTTCTCCTCGTTTTTTTTAAAAAAATCAAATATGTCAGGCATTATGGTCAGGTTATTGGTAATGTGTTATCGGTTATCGGTTATCCGTTATCAGGTGTGTTTCAGGCTGGAATGGTGAAAAACACCCATTTATTCCCCCATGCTGAACCTGATAACGGATAACCCATAACTGATAACTACTCTAAAACCCTTTGGCTTTCAACAAATTGCGCAATTTTCCCTTGGCGAGTATCAACTGGCTTTTGCTGGTATTGATACTGATGCCCAGGGTTTCGGCAATTTCATGATGTTTAAAACCTTCGAGTACGTACAAATTAAATACAGTCCGGTATCCCGGCGGCAGGTGATCCAGCAAATCGAGTATTTCCCGGGCGCTCAATTCCGCTTCAATGCTAAAACCATCGACCTGATCGGGAAATGCCCACTCTTCGCCGGGGAAAACGAGCGGCTGCTTTTTGCGCAACATCATCAGCGATTCATTGACCATGATGCGGCGAATCCATCCTTCAAAACTTCCTGCGGCGGCAAAATTATCAATCTGCGAAAAAACTTTAAAAAAACCGCTTACCAGGGCTTCCTCCGCGTCTTCTCCGGAACGCAAATAACGACGGCATACAGAGAACATGAGCGGGGAATAGCGGTCGTACAGCCATTTTTGTGCTGTGCGGTCTTGTTCCCGGAGTCGTTCGATCAGAATGCTTTCAGTCACGTGTAGAAGGTCTGTTAACAGGATTTGTTAAGCCAGATGTGCAAAACAAAGACTTTGGCGGGAGTCATGCCGCATTATTTTTTACCCCGACCCATAAATTTAACAAGAAGCCTGCAACGTATGGAACAGGCTTGCTGTCTATACCTCCGACCAAATCAGTGAAATTTCGAGGTAATCCGATCAACAGGCGCAACCCGCGCATCAACGGGTATTGCCCTGTACCTACCATTCCACCACAAGCGCAAAAACAATCTGCTATGTTTGCAAAAACACCTCACCCGAGTCTTATTTTACTGGTCGTCACGTTTTTATCTATTGTGCATTCATTTAATATATCTGCACAAACAAGCCAATCGACACCTTCCGTTTTTGACTATCTCAGCCCGCAGGAAGGGGCCAATATCACCCTGGAACTCGACCTGACAGAGTTGATTAACAATAAAAAAACGAACCAGTATTTCCCCGGATCGCTGAGTACCGGCGACGGAAAAATGTTCGGCGTCGAAGTGCGGGCCCGCGGCAAATACCGCCGCAGAATCTGCGATGTGCCGCCACTCAAAATAAAATTTCGCAAAAAAGAACTCCGGGCCGCAGGCATGGATACCCTAAATGAGGTAAAACTTGTGGTACCTTGCTTCAATGACCCGGAAAGTGAAGCGCTGGTCATGCGCGAATACATTGCCTACCGCATGTTCGAACGCATCAACCCGGCGTACAGCGTGCGGGCGCGTCTGGTGAAAATCACCTTCCGCGACAAACATATCGAACAAACCAAAGCGCCGGTTTACGGTCTCCTGGTGGAGCACGAAGAACAGGTGGCGGCCCGGCTGGGTGGCGACATCGTCGAGTATTTCAACCTGCCCGCAGACAGCATTCATACCGGCCAGGCAGCCCTTCATGCGATGTTTCAGTATATGATCGGCAATACGGATTGGGGCCTCTCCGATATTCGCAATGTGTATTACCTGAAGCCGCACGATGGCAGCAAAATCAGGATCGTACCCTTCGATTTCGATTTTTCAGGCCTGGTGAATGCTCCTTATGCCATACCCAACAGCAAAAGCGGGCTGAGAAATGTGCGGGACAGGCAGTTGCTGGCAGATGAAATCCCGAGTTCGGCTTTGCAACAGGCTGCTCAAATATTAAAAAGCACCCAGAACACGCTGCTCGAACTCTGCCAGGCGTCAT
>JAYSZC010000371.1:0-4454 GCA_043738235.1 Lewinellaceae bacterium
GCGTCCTTCTTTAGGTAAAAAACGACCCGAAAAAAAATTTCAGATTTATAAATTTTAACATATTGGCTTTCTCAATATTCAACTACTCCACCTTTCAACTTTCAGTAAAAACAACCTGATTCTATGTTACAAAGTCGCCAGGCTGCTGTCGGTTTTATTTTTGTTACCCTGCTGATAGACGTTATCGGATTCGGCATCATCATTCCGGTCTTACCCAAATTGATCACGCATCTGACCGGTGAAACCATGAGCCACGCCGCACAGATCGGCGGCTGGCTCATGTTTTCCTACGCGCTGATGCAGTTCATTTTTGCCCCGATTCTGGGTGGTTTGAGTGATCAGTATGGCCGTCGCCCGATATTGCTGGTGTCCTTATTCGGTTTCGGTCTGGATTATATCTTTCAGGCTTATGCGCCAACGATCGGCTGGTTATTTGTCGGACGTGTCCTGGCTGGCATTCTGGGTAGCAGTTTTACCACCGCTTCCGCCTATATTGCGGATGTCAGCACACCCGAAAAACGCGCCCAGAATTTTGGCCTGATCGGCGCGGCATTCGGCCTGGGATTTATTATTGGGCCTGCTATCGGCGGTTTTTTGGGACAATACGGGCCAAGAGCGCCATTTTTGGCAGCTGCGGCACTGGCACTGCTCAACTGGCTGTACGGTTTGCTCATTTTGCCCGAATCGCTCGCACCTGAAAACCGCCGCCCTTTCGACTGGAAACGCGCCAATCCCATCGGTACCTTGCTGCAACTGCGCAAGTATCCCGTTATCATCGGCATGATCGCTTCACTGGTATTGTTATACATTGCCGCACAGGCCGTACAGGGCGCGTGGTCGTTTTACACCATGGAGAAATTCAAATGGGATGAACGGATGGTGGGCATTTCACTCAGTTTTGTAGGGCTGGTAACGGCAATTGTACAAGCAGGGTTGATTCGGATCATTATTCCCAGGCTGGGGCAGGAGCGCGGCGTATACGTCGGCCTTGGTTTATATTCCCTTGGTTTTCTGTTGTTTGCTTTCGCCACCGAAGGCTGGATGATGTTTTTGTTTCTGATTCCGTATTGTCTGGGCGGCATAGCAGGCCCCTCCTTGCAGGGACTGATTTCCAACCAGGTGCCGGCCAATGTACAGGGCGAATTACAAGGCGGATTGACGAGTTTAATGAGCCTGACCGCGATAGTGGGGCCGCTGCTGATGACCGGCATATTTGCCTATTTCACCGCACCTGACGCCCCGATTTATTTTCCCGGAGCAGCCATGTTGACAGGCGCTGTTCTAACCATAATCAGTACCTTTCTGGCTTATCGAAACCTGCATATAAGAAAGCCGCTTTAGCCATGTTAGTTATTAGTTATCAGTTATCGGTTATCAGGTTCGGTATCAGGAATTGAATTGATCATTTTCTCCAACTTCAAGCCTGATAACTGATAACTGATAACGGTACTCACTAAAATATGAAAAAGATCCTTGTTGCCAACCGGGGTGAAATCGCCCTTCGCATCATGCGCACAGCGCGCCGGATGGGCATTCAAACGGTGGCCGTTTACTCCGAAGCAGACCGCAATGCACCGCATGTACGGTTTGCAGATGAAGCGGTACTGCTCGGTCCGGCGCCTTCAGCACAGAGTTATCTGAAAGCCGATACAATTATTGAAACAGCATTGCGGCTGGGCGTGGACGGCATTCACCCGGGCTACGGTTTTTTGAGTGAAAATGCAGCATTTGCCAGAAAAGTAGCCGCAGCCGGCATTATTTTCATCGGCCCCGATCCGCATAGCATTGAAATGATGGGGAGCAAATTAGCCGCCAAAGAAGCCGCTAAAAAATTTGACGTGCCCATGGTGCCGGGTATCGAACAAGCCATAACGGACATAGAAATGGCCAAAGAAATCGGGCGCAGGGTAGGGTACCCCATCCTGATTAAAGCCTCCGCGGGCGGCGGCGGAAAAGGTATGCGCATTGTGGAACGCGAAGAAGATACCCAGGAGCAAATGGAGCGCGCCATTTCGGAAGCCGTTTCGGCATTCGGCGATGGGGCTGTTTTTATCGAAAAATATGTGACAGGCCCGCGCCATGTGGAAATACAGGTGATGGGCGACCGGTATGGAAACATTGTCTATCTCTTCGACCGGGAATGTTCCATTCAGCGCCGCCACCAGAAAGTGGTGGAAGAAGCGCCCTGTGCCATCCTGAGTCCTGAAATGCGCCGGGCGATGGGCGAGGCCGCCGTCCGGGTAGCCAAAGCCTGCGATTACGTGGGCGCCGGGACTGTGGAATTCCTCGTGGATGAAAACCGGAATTTTTATTTCCTGGAAATGAATACCCGATTGCAGGTGGAGCACCCCGTTACCGAGATGATTACAGGTCTAGACTTAGTGGAATTGCAAATCCGCGTAGCCCGGGGCGAACAACTGCCTTTTGCCCAGGAAGACTTGAAAATCAACGGCCATGCGCTCGAATTGCGCGTTTATGCCGAAGATCCGCTCAATAACTTCCTGCCAAGCGTGGGCACGCTTACCAAATACCAGACACCGGAAGGGCCGGGTATCCGGGTAGACGGCGGATTTACGGAAGGCATGGACGTGCCCATCTACTACGACCCAATGCTGGCCAAACTCGTTGTACACGCCGCTACCCGAACGGAAGCGATCCAGTTGATGAAAGAGGCCATTGCAGGTTATATTGTGGAAGGCGTGGCTACTACACTGCCCTTCGGCCAGTTTGTACTCGATCACCCGGCTTTTATCTCGGCTGATTTCACGACGCATTTTGTACAACAATATTTTTCGCCCGAACAACTGATTGAAAGCCAAAAACCGGCAGCATCTATTGTAGCGCATCTTGCTTTGCGGCTTTATCTGGAGCAACAAGAGATGTTACAAGTCGCCGACGTCGCTCCGTCCAATTGGCGGCAACGTGCAAAATCCTAAAAATGATAGATCAAATACCCTTACAACTCAACGACGACTTTAAGTACGCGCTCGATGCGTTGGAAAAAACCGACCAAAGCCTGTTTATTACGGGCAAGGCCGGCACGGGGAAAAGTACGCTGCTCCAACTTTTTCGCAATACGACCAAAAAAAAGGTTGCCGTGCTGGCGCCAACGGGAGTCGCCGCACTGAATGTACAGGGACAAACTATCCATTCTTTTTTCGGATTTCCGCCGCGGGTCATTACACCTTCCGAAGCCGCGCGCCATGTGACCCGAAAAGACCTGCTGCGCCTGTACAAAAACCTGGAAGTGCTCATCGTCGATGAAATTTCGATGGTACGCGCCGATATGCTGGACGGGATGGACAAATTCCTGCGGATCAACCGGGGAAATTTCCGGCCTTTCGGCGGCGTTCAGGTCGTTTTTTTCGGCGATTTGTTTCAGTTGCCGCCGGTGGTTACAAGAGACCCGGTCGAGGCGTCGTATTTTTCTGACTATTACGAATCCCCTTATTTTTTCTCTGCAAAAATTTTCCAGGAACCTGATTTTCAATTAGATATGCTGGAACTCAGGAAAGTATACCGGCAGGAATCGCGGCATTTCCTGCGATTGCTGGAAGCCGTACGCATCAATCAAATTGACTATGACGACCTCGAAGACCTGAACGAACGACACGCGCCGCATTTCAACGAAATGGAAGGCTATATCACGCTCTGCGCCCGGAATGCGACTGCCGACAGGATCAATCAGCGGGAACTCACCCAACTCGAAACGCCTGAATTTGAATTTTTAGCCTCGGTAAAAGGCCAGTTCGATCCGGGTTTGTACCCAACGGATGCGGCGCTTCGCCTGCGAAAAGGCGCACAGGTGATGTTTGTGCGCAACGACCTGGAGGACAAACAGTTTGTCAATGGCACGATCGGCAAAATTATCCAACTCAGCCAGGACAGCATCGTAGTGGAAACGGAAGAATACGGCGGTAAAAAACGAACAATTGACGTTCCCAAAATTGAATGGGAAATCATCCGCTACCGCGCTTCTGTCACCGGGAGCATCGAGACGGAGGTGGCCGGATCATTTACGCAGTATCCGCTTAAACTCGCATGGGCTATCACGATCCACAAAAGCCAGGGCAAAACATTCGACAAGGTATTAATCGACCTGGGCGGCGGCGCATTTGAACACGGTCAACTGTATGTGGCGCTCAGCCGCTGTCGAACGCTGGAAGGCATTGTGCTGCGCCAACCCATCCGCACCCAGGATATTATTACAGACGAAAGGGTCGTCGCGTTTTATGAAGAGCGGTTTCGCAATTAAGTAGTTATCAGTTATTAGTTATTGGTTATCAGTGTTGATAATCAAGCATTTATGAAGAACTTAAACAAAACTACAGCAATTTCTAATGTTAAGATAATTGCGTAAAATCGGAGGTTCAGGGCTGGTTGATCAAGGGGCAGCGCCCCGGTAATATTTGTAGCATTTTCCAGTTAACCCAGGAATGGAGGGGCAGCGCCCC
>JAYSZC010000372.1:0-4451 GCA_043738235.1 Lewinellaceae bacterium
GTTATGTGGAAGCCTTTCGTTCGGCAGGTGCTCCGGAAGGATTGTTTCAGTATGTACACCTCTCGCACGAACAAGCAGCACGGGTGATCGCCGATGCCCGTGTGGCACAAGTCGCATTTACCGGTTCTGTGGATGGTGGACACGCTGTACAAAAAGCTGCGCTGGGCCGATTTATCGCCCCGGGGCTGGAACTCGGTGGCAAAGACCCAGCTTATGTTCGTGCCGATGCGCCGCTGGAATACGCCATTGAAAACCTGGTAGACGGCGCATTTTTCAATTCGGGCCAGTCTTGTTGCGGCATCGAACGAATTTACGTGCATGAAAGCCGTTTCAAAAGTTTCGTGGAAGGTTTTGTGGAATTAACCCGGCAATACCAGTTAGGGAATCCACTGTTGCCGGAAACCACGCTGGGGCCGGTAGTGCGCACTGCCGCCGCCGATTTTGTACAAAAACAGGTGCTCCAAGCGGTGCAACAAGGCGCTAAAGCCCTGATCGATCCGGCCTGGTTTCCGGCACACCGCGCTGGAACGCCTTACCTCGCCCCGCAGGTGTTGACCCAAGTAAACCATTCCATGTCCCTGATGACCGAAGAAACTTTCGGCCCGGCAGTAGGCATTATGGCGGTTAAAGATGATGCCGAGGCTATCCGTTTGATGAATGACAGCCGCTTCGGACTTACCGCTTCGGTGTGGACGGAAGACATGGAGGCAGCTATCCGGATCGGCGACCAGATCGAGACGGGCACCTGGTTTATGAACCGCTGCGATTACCTCGACCCGGCGCTGGCCTGGACAGGTGTGAAAGATTCCGGCCGGGGTTGTACGTTGTCGCGCCTAGGTTACGAGTCCCTCACGCGGCCAAAATCGTATCATTTGAAATCAATATAACATGAAAATCGGATTATTGGAATGCGACCATGTATTGGAGCGCTTTCGACCCATTGCAGGAGATTATTACAACATGTTTGCTGCGCTGTTTCCCGAAGCGGAAATAGTTCCTTTTGATGTCTGCAAAGGTCGTTTTCCGGGTTCGAGGGATCATTGTGATGTTTATATGTGTACCGGCTCCAAATTTTCTGTGTACGACAACGTGGACTGGATCATTGATCTACAGGCTTTTATGCGGGAATTGTACGCCCGTGAAAAGGTGTTTGTCGGCGTTTGTTTCGGGCACCAGATGTTGGGGCAGGCGCTCGGTGGCCGAGTGGAAAAAGCGCCTGTCGGCTGGTGTGTCGGTTGCCATACATTCGAGGTGATTCAACCCAGGCCCTGGATGACGCCCTTTCAGCAGGAATACAACTTGCTGATGATGTGCCAGGATCAGATCATCGAACTGCCGCCCGACAGCACGGTTTTAGCCGCCACAGCCGATTGCCCGGTGGGTATGGTGCAGGTGGGGCCGCGCATGATCGGCTTGCAGGCGCATCCTGAATTTCCCGCTGAATATGAAAAAGCATTGTTGTTAGACCGCGTGGAAAGGATAGGCGCCAAAAAGGTTGGGCCGGCTTTAGAAAGCTTGGCGCTGCCGTTTGATACAAGTGTGGTGAGCGCGTGGATAGTGCATTTTATTCGAGGAAAATTAGATATCTAATTCCACCTGGTTTTACTGATCGCGTAGAAAGTACCTGCCAGAATGGCAATCCAGATAACAGACAGCAATATCACAGCTACCCCATGCCGGTCATGTTGCCGGAGATACCAGGTTAATGCAGTGGTGCCGGCAAAGAAAACCAGCACTACAACAGAGATTCCCCTGTCTTTGGCCGCCAAAGGTCCGCCGGCGGCGAATCCAAAAAATGTTGCCACGATGGCCAGGCATATAATGCCGGAAACAAATTGGTGAAAGTTGTACAGGTAATTGGATGCCGTTACCATGATTTATATTCGGTTATTGAATAATCAATATTGAGCAGGCTGCCGTCCCCTTCTCTCCCGCCAAAACAAGCCAATAATTACCTTCCGGCAAAACTGAAAATTGCAATTCCATCTCTTTGGAAGCCGCAAAAGACCACTCCTGCGCCAAAGCGCCTTCCGCGCTCAATAAGGTTGCCCAGTCAAATGTCTCCTCTGCCTGCACCCGAATCATCCGGCGCGCCGGATTGGGGCTGGCTTTTGCAGAAAACGTGCGTTGCCGGGCTTCGGTAGCGGAGACCGTTGAAATACCCTTGGCAAAAGTGTATTCTCCCGGCACAATATGGTCGCTACGAATAAATCCGTAGCGATCCATAAGGGAAGATAGGGGGTTTTTGAAATAGGTAGCGTATTCCTGCCAGGGGTGACCGGGGCCGGGCCGATAGATCAGGCGCAAGCTGTCTTCCGAAGGGCCGGTCTGCACAAAAAGCTCCCGGTCCAGCTGATCCAACAGGCCTCGTCCGTCATAAAAAACGTTGGCATTGGCATCAAAACCAGGCGGCATATTGCCGCTGATCGTCCAATAACGATTAGTTAGTTTGTATCCGAACGGATTGGCTGTGCCTGCCGTGTCAGGCATGGCAAAATGGTGTTCCACCCGCAGCAAAACAGAGTCCTGCATGGCATTTACCCGAATATCCATTTTGGCCGGTGCGAACGAAGACAGTCCGGTGGCAGTAATCACCCTTTCTTGTTCCGCGCGCGCCTGGGTAAGTTTCAGATTTGTATTGAGCCAGACCAACTGCGGCGCAAACGGCAAAACAAATTGAAGCACACTGTTTTCACCGGAGACCATTCCTGTCTGATAACTCTGTTGCCAATTGGAATCGACAAAGGTGCATTCGAGTGGAACCTGCTGATGCAAATGTGGTGCGCCGCGCACTTTTTGTTTGACGTAAACGGTTACATTAAATTGGTTATCAAGTGCTTGTACCGCAAAAGAATCCACTGAAAAATCAGTAAAACCCGGCGCAAACACCCAGTCTTCAAAAAATGGATGCAGGTCTAAGCCCGTTGCAGCGCTGAGTTTGTCGCGAAATGTGCTGCTGCTCCAGTCGTCAAACCGGGTAGTTTCCAGAGCAGCTCTGATGCCTGTCCGAAACAGCGAATCGCCCATGTACCCGCGCAGGTTGTGCGGCACCACTGCGCCCTTTTTATATACATGATCTCCGTAAGTCAGGTCGTGCGGCAATCCGGAAACAGCCCGGTAGCCGCCTTCATTGACATGGGTATTTTGCAGGACATTCAAAAAATTATCACGCACATCCTTTTTGTAGGCTTCTTTTCCATATACCCATTCGGTAAACAGGTGTTCGGAATAAACCGCCCAACCTTCATTGAGCCACATGTCTTCGGCAGTGCTGCAAGTCGTCAGATCGCCCCACCAATGGTGGCTGAGTTCATGCGCCCAAAGCGGCTCGAAGCCCAACGTGCCGTCAATCGCCAAACGCATGATGGCAATATTGGTCGCGTGTTCCATCGCGCCGGAATTGAAAGGCACAAGGGAATATCCGATTTTATTCCATAGATACGGGCCGTACCAGTGCTCGAATGCCGTAATGGCTTGCGGCAGGTGCTGAAAAGTAGCGGCAACTTTATTGGTATCGGCAGGCGCTGCCGCTATCTCTACCGGGATGATGCCGTTGACGCCGGGATAATTGCGCCTAAAGGAAGTGTATGGCCCCGTAGCAAAACATGCCAGGTAGGAAGGAATGGCTTCGTCCAACTTCCAGAATCTTTGGGACAGTCCGTTGGGGAGCACTGTTTCACTGATGAGCGCGCCGTTGCAATAGGCAGGTTTGGCAGCCGTGGAAACAATCACAAACTCAAAACTGCAACGCTCTGTAAAATTGTCGAAACAGGGAAACCAGGCGCGTCCGAAACTGTGCGGATCAGCCTCGAAACCTACACCGAGATTGTAAAAATATCCGTTTTGGTTGTACACCCCACCCCATCCGCTGCCGTCCATGACAGGGGCGCCGTGGTAGGCTACTTTCAGCCGGACGCTGTCGCCCTCCGCCAGGATAGTGGGAAATGTAACTGTCAGCGCCGACCCTGAGTGGCTGAATACGGCAAGCATATTATCCACCACCACTGAATCCACTGTAAGCCCTTCCAGATCGAGCCGGATCTTGGAAATCTGCTCCGCTTTGGCATACAAGGTCAGGGTGCTGCTGCCAACGACCTGCGGCGGATTGGAAACATCCAGTTCAATCCTGGTATGCAGAATATCGATCGAATCGCTGCGCGTATCGGGCGTTGTTGGCGGCGGCATGGATAATTGCCTACCTTTTGCGCACCATTCGTCGCTTTGCAGCATTTTTTGAGCTGGAAGGAAAGTGGACGCCAAGAGAAACAAACAGATTGCCAGTGCGAGCATGGCGTTTCAGTTTTAACTGATGGTAGCACGGCTTTCAAGCCGTCAGGATAAGGGCCATTAATGGCGCTTAATGCAATAAACAACTGGTATCATTCACTGCAAGGGGCGATTTATATTATTAACAGCCATAAATGGCCTTATCCCGACGGCTTGAAAGCCGT